>CBFHCJ010000038.1:0-20325 GCA_965654005.1 uncultured Streptomyces sp.
CAGGCGTTCACGGACCAGCGCGACGGCCACCACGCCCACGGCCACCAGGGTGGACAGGATCACCTGGTCACGGCCGCCGCCGTCGGCCGGATCGGTCAGCATGTAGCCCAGGACGAACATGATCAGGGCGATGGTGGCCCAGGTCAGGTAGGGGTAGAGCCACATCTTGACGATCAGCTTCTCCGGCGCCTCCCGCTGGATGATCTTGCGCATCCGCAGCTGGGAGAAGCAGATCACCAGCCAGACGAACAGGGCGATCGCGCCGGAGGAGTTGAGCAGGAACTGGAAGACCGTGTCCGGCCAGAGGTAGTTGAAGGCGACCGCGACGAAGCCGAAGACCACCGAGGCCAGGATGGCCGTCCGGGGGACGCCGCGGTCCGTGGTCTGACCGAAGCCGACCGGGGCGTCGTTGCGCCGGCCGAGGGAGAACGCCATGCGCGACGCCGTGTACAGGCCGGAGTTGAGGCAGGACAGCACGGAGGTCAGCACGATGGCGTTCATGATCTGGCCGGCGTGCGGGATACCGATGGAGCTCAGTGCGGCGACGTACGAGCCGTCCTTGAGGATCGCCGGGTCGTCCCAGCGCAGCAGCGACACCACGATCAGGATCGAGCCCAGGTAGAACACCGCGATCCGCCAGATGACGCTGTTGGTGGCCTTGGTGACCGCGCCCCGCGGGTCCTCGGACTCGCCGGCCGCCAGCGTGACGATCTCGCTGCCCATGAAGGAGAAGACCACCATCAGAACGCCGGTGAGGATCGCGCCCGGACCGTGCGGCAGGAATCCGCCGTGCGCGGTGAGGTTGGAGAAGCCGGTTGCCGCGTGGTCCGAGCCGGGGAGCAGGCCGAAGATCGCGAGGGAGCCGAGCACGATGAACGCGGCGATGGCGACGACCTTGATGCCCGCGAACCAGAACTCGAACTCGCCGTAGGAGCTGACCGAGGCCAGGTTGCTGGCGGTGAGGACGAACATGACGATCAGCGCCCAGCCCCACTGCGGGACCGCCGGGATCCAGCCGGCCAGGATCTTTGCACCCGCGGTGGCCTCGACGGCGAGGACCACGACCCAGAAGAACCAGTACAGCCAGCCGATGGTGAATCCGGCCCAGCGGCCCAGCGCGCGGTCCGCGTAGGCGGAGAACGAGCCGGACGTGGGGTTGGCCGCGGCCATCTCGCCAAGCATGCGCATGACGAGGACGACGAGGACCCCTACGAGCGCGTAGGAGATGAGGATGCCGGGGCCCGCGGCGGCAATGCCGGAGCCGGAGCCGACGAACAGGCCGGCGCCGATGACACCGCCGATCGCGATCATCGACAGATGGCGGTTCTTCAGTCCGGCTTTCAGGCCGGATCCCGCGGGGGTTGCATCGGTGCTGGTCACCGTGTCTGTGGCGGAAAGAGGGGGACGTGTGGTCATCTCGACATCCATGGAGGGAGTGCGGACGAGGACATGCGCCGGCAGGCTTGGGCGGGGGTGACCGCGCAGGTTCCACCGGGACGGGTGTGGCGTTCGGGGCGCGTCGCGGGTCGCGATCACGGTTGCCGTGCGGGCATAGTGGGCCGGGGCCTCCTGGCCCGTGTCTGCGAGAGCAGGTACGGGTGGCCGACAGGAAAATAGTTCACCACGATCAGAAAAAACAAGAGGTGTTCGTCGGCCACTCTTTCGCGATGCCCGCGCGCCGCGAGGGGTGCGACGGCCCCGGGGGCTTGTTTAAGTGTTCACCGTGCTCTAATTTTTCGGGCATCGCGGAACCGCTTCTGTCGTGTGGCTACCGCGTCATCTCCTGTGTTCCGGCCTCAGTGGGAGCTCCTATGCAAAACACCGCGGCGTGGTCACAAGAACCACCCATGACCCGGCGTCGGCCGCCCCTCCCCCTCCACTTCGCGCGACGGCCTTTGGGATCGCCGCGTCCCTGCTCGTCCGCGGCGGGACGAAGGCCGGGAAACCGGCATGGTTTGCCAGTCGGAGTGAGAGCGAGCCCTGAGCCCCGGGCTTCGGCCCCACGTCGTCACCGCGGGCCGTGACCTGGCTCAGCAGGCCGTTAGGGTGGCGTCGTGGTGAATGCAGCGGGCAAGTTCGGGCCCTACAGCCAGCCGGGCGCAGCGCGGCCGGCGTCGGTCGCCGGGGTACGGGACGCCCGCGTCCTGCCCGGCAGGGGCCAGACGGGATCGGAGCTCGTCCGCTCACGGATCGCACTGCAGGTGCGCCTGAAGTCCGTGTCACCTGGAGACCGGCTGCCGGACGCCGGCGTACTTGTCGAGGAGCTGGGGATCAGTGAGATCACCGTGCGCCGCGCGCTGGAGGGGATGTGCCAGGACGGCCTGCTCGACCGCCGACGAGGCCGGGCGGGTGGAACCTTCGTCGCGCACGACTGGGACACAGTCGTCCCTGCGTTGCATGACGCCGACGAGGCGGCTTCACTGGACGCCTACCACCTGCTGCTCGAATGCGGTCTCGTGGCGCACAGCGCGGGCGAGGTCCCGGCCGATCAACTCGAAGGGCTGCAGGAGCTGGTCGACGCGATGGACCTGGCCGACGACCCGGCACGACTGGTCGAACTGGAGACGCGCTTCCATCTCGACCTCGCGGAGGCGCTCGGCGGCGCCGGAATCCGCGAGCTCGCCGCCGACCTGCTCGGTCGGCTGTGCCTGCTGCTGCCCACTCCGACACCCGCGGTCGTACGAGCCCGGAACCGCTGCCACGCCGAACTGCTCGCCGAACTCGGCCGCGGCGCGATGGACCCGGCAGTTCGGGCGGTGAAGGCACACCAGCATGCCCGCCCGAGCTGACGCCCCGTCACTCCGACCGGAGCACCGGCAACCTCGCGCACCTCTCGCGCCGCCACACTGCAGAAGGAGCTGCCGCCATGCCTGACCCCGGAGCCGTCGGCCCGTCGTCGACCTCGGGCCCCGTCGTTGGCACACCGCAGCGCCTGCGCGGCGGCGTTCTCGGCATGGCGGACATCGCTGCCGCCACGATGGCCAACGTCGGACCGGCCATGAGCTTCTTCTTCGGCTTCGCCTTCCTCGCCGTCACCGCGGGTGTCGCGTCCCCACTGACCATCGTCGCCGCGGGCATCGCGGTCGCGCTGCTGGGCAACACACTCGCCGAGTTCTCCCGGGCGCACCCCTCGGCGGGCAGCTTCATCACGTTTGTCGGCAAGACCTTCGGGCCGGTCAGCGCGGTGACCACGGCCCTGCTCGCCGGCCTCGGCTACATCATCGCGATGGCCTCCGTCATCGCCATCTCGGGTGGCTTCGTGCAGATCACTCTGCACCACTACGCCGGCGTCGACCTGCCGTGGATCATCTGGACGCTGCTGCTGACCGGGCTGTCGATGGTGCTGATGCTGCGCGGGGTGGTGGTCTCCACCAAGTGGGCGGGCTACTTCTTCGGCGTGGAGATGCTGGTGCTGGTAGTGGTCTCGATCGCGGCGATCGTCGAACACCACGGCCACCTCTCCGCCGCTCCGTTCCTGCCCGGCCACCTCAGCCACGGCCTCGACGGCCTGGCGGCGGGTTTCCCACTGGCGGTGTACCTGTTCATCGGCTGGGAGAACTCGGCGGCGCTGGCCGAGGAGACGGAGAACCCGCGGCGCAACGTCGGCCGCGCCGTGTTCTTCTCCATCGCGATCATGACAGTGAGCTACGTCCTCTTCTCCTACGCCACGGTGACCGGCTTCGACTACGACGTGGCCAAGCTCGGCCACGCCCGCATCCCCTTCATCGACGTCGCCCACGACACGCTCGGAGCGCTGGCGTTCGTCGCCTACATCGGGGGGCTCACCTCGACCCTCGGCGTGCTGATCGCCGGCATCAACTCCCAGGCGCGTCTGGTGTTCAACGCCGGACGCGAGGGGCTGCTCCCGTCCTTCTTCGGCTACGTGCACCCCACCCGCCGTACGCCGACCAACGCGATCGTCACCTTCACCGCCACCTCACTCCTGATCATCGGAGGCTGGGGCCTGGGCCATCTGCTCGGACCCGACGGCGGCTCGATGAACCCCGTGGTCTTCTTCACCGAGTCCTCGAGCCTCGGCGCCATCCTGATCCTGCTGGTCTACCTCGCGTCCAACATCGCCCTACCGTTGTACTACCGCAGGTACCGTCCGCAGGAGTTCCGGACGGTACGGCACTTGGTGCTGCCCGCGATCGGTGCCCTGGCCATCCTGGTTCCGCTCTACTACCTCGCCAAGCCCGGACAGCCCGCGCCGTACAACTGGTTCCCCGTCGCGGCGCTGGCCGCCCTGATCGCCGCCATCGGCTACGCGACGCTCCTCGTCCGCCGCGACCCCAGCCTCGCCGAACGTGTCGGCTCCGTCGTCGCGGACGCGGAGTGAGCGTGTCGGCTCCCGGCATGGTCCGCGGCTCGGACGAACCCGTCGGACACGGCCTGGAGTGACAGTCCATCGCCGGTCCCGGAAGCCCAGTTACGCGAACGTCCGAACCCTGGTCCGCCGACCGCGGCACCGACCCGCCCGGCTCATCGCGCTGACCAGCCGGACCCCGCTGGTCACCGTCGGAGTCGACGGGAACGGATTCGGCCCGCCTGGGAAGAGTCGTGGACATGCCGGGCGGATCGCCGGACTCGTCGCTTTGTCAGGACCTCCGCTCCAGCGACTGCCGACAGGCGGTCCGTCCCTACCGACGACTGCCCGTACCCACGACAGCCACAGAAACCTCATCCGCGCTCGCGGAGGTACGCCTCCAGCTCGGCGGCCCCGGTCAGCATCGCCCGGCCGCGGGCGGACAGCCGACCGTGCCAGTCGCACAGCGCGGCCTCCAGCGGCTCCAGCCCGCCGGCCGCCCGTAGCTGGGCGATCAGCGGGGCGATCTGCTCCAGCAGGTAGCCGCCCCGTCCGAGCTGGTGGGCCAGCCGGGCGTCCCGTACGTGGGCCTCGCCGTAGACGCGGTACCCGGTCCGCGGGTCGCGGCGCGGGCGCACCAGCCCGGCGCGCTCCCATTTGCGCAGCGTCGCGGGCCGGATTCCCAGCTTGTCTGCCGGCGGCCCGATGAACGTGTCGCCGGGCCCGGACATCGCGGCTGGCTCGAACCCCGCACCGGGCTCGGACGCGGTGGTGGGTTCCAGGTCGCGGAGGGCGCTCTCCACGGCCTGGAGGGTCCGCCGGTCGTCGAGGAGTTGGGCGTGGCTCTCGTCGATGAGGCGGAACGCCTCATCGACCGCGCCCTGGTTCACGGCCCGCATGAGCGACGTCGCCGTCCGGTGGCCGTGGCCGGGCACCAGGAACTCGACCGCCTGCTCGGCGCCGACGACCGGTGGACCGATCCCGCCTGGACCCCGCCCAGTCCGTGGGGCAGTCGGCCGAGGCCAGTCAGTTGCGGCTGCTCGCCGACGATCTGGTGGCGCTGCTCGACGCGCAGACGCCCCACTGATCACGGCGACCTCTCGGGACGGCTGGGAACGGGCGCGTCTGTACGGGCGCACCGCGACCGGCCTGCTGCGCTACCACTACTGGATGGCCGACACCTCACCGGCCCGCATGACCCGGCTGGTGGGCGTGCGGGACCAGATGAAGGCCCACAACCTCCTCGCCGTCGCCGCTGGGGGCCCGGCACTCGTCCACGCCCACAACTCCCATCTCCAGCGGGAGAAGAGCACGATACGGATGGGCGGGATGCCACTGGAGTGGTGGAGCGCCGGTGCGCTGGTGAGCGCCCAGCTCGGCGAGGAGTACGCCTTCGTGGCCACCGCCCTCGGTACGATCCGGCACCAGGAGTGGCCGACCGCCTCAGCGGTGCAAGGCGGCGAGATCCTTGCCGGGCAGGTGAATCCAGCCCTCCTGTCGGGCGGCCGCCCGTTCGTCCGGAGACCGCGGCCACACGGTATCGCCGACCTGGACGGCGCGGGCGACCAGGGCGCAGACCAAGGCGTCGAGATGGTCGTGGCTTTCGGCGCACTTCACGCGTACCTGCTCGGGGAAAAACGGCCCCAGTTTCGCCTCGATCGAGCGCACGATGTGCTCCCGGACAGTACGCGCTTCGGGTGTGGTTCGCTTGTAACTGCCGGTGAGGTGAATTCCCCACCGCCGCAGTGCGGCAGCCGGGTAGACCTCGGCGACCTGTCCGGACCCGTCCCGGGGCACGGGGGCACCGGTCGCGGCGAGTGCATCCAGCAGATAGGCGGCTCGCAGCGCCACGACGCCCAGAAGATCGGTGGACACCGACAGCGGAGGCCGCATCGAGGTCGCCTTCCAGGTGAGGTCGTCGGTCAACCGGAACCGCAGCGCGTCCAGGCCAGGTCTTCCGTCCGCACGCTCCCCGAACCGGACGGGAGGCGGCAGCCGTGTGCCCCCGTGGTGGGCCACCACCGTGGCCACGAAATGCGACGGCCAGCCGAGAGGGCAGTCGAGGCCTGTCTTGTCGGCAGCCCGGACCATCCCCAGCAGATCCTCGTCCCCCTCGGGCACGACGAACTCCACCGTCAAGCCGTCTCCTTCTCCGGCTCCCTCTCCGTCTCTGTCTCCGTCGCCCCAGATCACCCGGCACACAGCGGTACGCCGGGCGCTCGCAGCGAGGTCGACTCCGACCGTCACCGCCTGTCGTTGCTTCATGCGGGAATCCTTCCGCAGTACGCCGACCGGTGCGGAGGCGTACTGGGCATGGCCGGAAGGTGGTCAGCCATCACCCCGTGACGAGCGCGGCCCGCTCACTTCGGTCGAACGACCCCCGAGCAACCGCCGGGCCCCGGCCGGTCACCGACCAGGCCCGTCGCGACGCCGTGGTGAACGAGCTGCGGCGGGCCATCCTGGCCGGTGAGCCGGGGCCGGGTGAACGGCTCCCGTCTACGGCTTCGGTCCTCGCCCCGCCGCCCGCGGCAGCGGGGCGGCTTCGCGGGAACCGTCAGGCACCTCCGAGGAGCCGAGTACGCGGTCGCCGTACAGGTCCTGCAGCCAGTTGGTCTGGTAGATGGTGTCGAGGTAGCGCTCGCCGAGGTCCGGGGCGATGGCCACCGCGGTGAGGCCCGGTGTGTCGTTCCGGTCCAACCAGTCCATCGCGCCGCTGACCACCGTCCCGGTGGAGCCTCCGAACAGGAACCCGCGTCTGGCCAGACGGTGGCAGGTGCGGATGGTCTCCGGCTCCTCGACCCGTATCACCTCGTCCACATAGGACTCGTCGAGCAGCGGCGGGCGGATGCTCATGCCCAGACCGGGGATCATCCGGCGGCCGGGCTCGCCGCCGAAGGTCACCGAACCGACGCTGTCCACGGCGACGATCCGCACCGGCCGGTGCCACTCACGGAAGTAGCGAGCGCAGCCCATCAGGGTCCCGGTGGTGCCCGCCCCGACGAACAGCACGTCCAGTCGCGGGAACTGGCCGGCGATCTCCGGTGCCGTCGTACGGTAGTGGGCCCGCCAGTTGCCCGGATTGGTGTACTGGCTGAGCCACACGTACCGGTCGTCGGAGGCACACAGCGCGCGTACGTACTCGATCCGCGCGCCGAGTAAGCCGCCGTTGGCGTCCGTGTCGGCGATGATGTGCACCTCGCTGCCCAACGCCTCCATCAGCAGTCTGCTCGACAGGTTGCAGCGGGAGTCCGTCACGCACAGAAACCGGTAACCCCTGCTCGCGGCGATCATGCTGAGTGCCACGCCCAGGTTTCCGGACGAGGACTCGACGAGTGTCGAATCCGGTCTCAGGACACCGTCCCGCTCGGCGGTCTCCACCATCTCGGTCGCGGCCTTCAACTTGATGGAGCCGGCGAAGTTCAAGCCCTCGCACTTCAGGTAGAGGGAGCGCCCGAAGATCGACCGGAGGTCGATGTAGAGCCCGCCCTCGTTGAAGGCATGGGGAGCGGAAATGACGGGCACGGTGGCCTCCTGGTGCAGAGACGAGGGAACAGGCCTTCAGCCGTACCGGCGCAGGTCGTGGAAGAAGTCGTCGATGAGATGGAGGTGTCCGGCCCGGGCCACTTCGTCGTAGACGTACTTGCCGACGGCGAGGTCGAGGACGCCGAGTCCGAAGGGCGAGAAGATCACTGGCCGGTCGGTCGGCGGCGTCACCCGTCCGGTCATGACGTCGTCGAGGGTGCCGTCCAGGAAGTCACGGTTGCCGGTGAGCTGCTCGGCCAGATGGGGGGAGGTGTCGGCCTTCAGACAGTGCTCGACGTCGTCGACGATGTTGGCCGAGGCGAGCAGGATCTCGGGGGCCAGGTCGCGCAGGGACACATGCAGGACCAGGGGGTGGTGTGCGAACCAGTCCGGGTCGGTCACGTGGGGTTCGCCGGCGATGGTGGCGAAGACCACCAGGTCGCTGGAGCGGATCAGTTTCTCGGCGCTGTCGTGGACGGTGATCTGTCCGGCGGTACCGGCCTGCCGCAGACAGCCGCAGAAGCCTGCGGCGCTGTCGGCGGACACGTCGTGCACGCCGATGGTGTCGAACGTCCAGCCGGTACCGGCCAGAAAGGTGTGGATGTAGCGGGCGATGAGGCCGGTGCCGAAGAATCCGATACGTGTGGGACGGGGCCGACCGCAGCTGAGCCGGTCGGCTGCCAGCGCGGCGGAGGCCGCGGTTCTGGTGGCGCTGATGATGGAGCTTTCCAGGCAGGCGAACGGGTAGCCGGTGTCGTGGTCGTTGAGGACGAGAACGGCTGAGGCCCGGGGCAGGCCGGCCCGCACATTCGCCGGGAAGCTGGAGATCCATTTCAGGCCGTCCACCGGGACCGAGCCGCCGATCGAGGCCGGCAGGGCGATGATCCGGGACGTCGGGCGGTCGGGGAAGCGCAGGAAGTACGACGGGGGGTTGACCGAGTCCCCGGCGCCGTGCAGCCGGTAGGTGGCCTCGACCAGCGCCACGATCTGTTTCTCGCGCCCGTGGAGTGCTCGCTGTACCTGGGCGCCGGAGATCACCGCGAACGTCGGCGCCGGGGCCGGGCGGGACGTGGCAGGTTGGGTGGCGGGGGACGGCAGGGTGGTCATCGTCGGCTCGCCTCCGGGGTCGGGCTGTGGTCGGCCAGGCGTTGCGGCTCGGCCATGGCGACCAGCACCTGGCGCTCTCCGGTGAACGCCTCTCTGCTGTGTGCCGTGCGGATGTTGTCGACCAGCAGCATGTCGCCGGCCTGCCAGGGCTCACGTCGTGTGTGGTCCTCGTAGGTGGTGTTGAGCAGTCGGACGATGTCCTCGCCGATCGGTGTGCCGTCTCCGAAGCGGGTGTTGAACGGCAGTCCGTCCTCGCCATAGACGTCCACCAGGTACTCGCGTACCTCGGGGGCCAGCGTCCACTCGTTGAGGAAGGCGATCTGGTTGAACCAGCAGCGCCGGCCGGTGAGCGGGTGTCGTACGACGGCGCTGCGGCGCTGCCGGGTGCGCAGGGACCCGTCGGGCTGCCAGACGAAGTCGATGGCGTGGGCGCGGCAGTAACGCTCGACGGCGGCGCGGTCATCGGTACCGAACGACTCCGCCAGGGATGCCCCGATCTCATCGTTGTAGTTGCGGGTGAGCAGCCAGCCCTCGCGCTCGAACCGATCGCTCAGCGCGGCGGGCAGCGCCTGGAGCACCCTTTCCGCGTCGGCCACCGCGGTCGCCCCGCCCTGGTCGGGCGCGGTCAGGCACGCGAACAGCATCAGACCGGGAAACTCCAGCGTGTAGCTCAGTTCATGGTGCATGCACATCGGCTGGTTGGCCGGCCAGGTCGTGGAGGAGTACAGCCCCGGAGCGTAGGTCTGCCGGGGGGCGAAGGCCTCCCTCTCCGTCATCAGACCACCGGCCAGCCCGGCGAAGACGGCACCGACGTGATCCGCCTCGCGCAGTCCCAGGCCGCGGACGAGGAGCGCACCGTGCTCGTTGACCTGCGCACGCAGCGCGTCGCGGTACTCGGCCGCCCAACTCGACGCGTCACCGGTGGCGTCGACATGCAGGATCGGAACTCTGCCCGACTGCTGCTCCACCTCGAGCAGTGATGCCGGGGGTGAGGAGGACATCTCGGTTTCCTTTCGGTTGTCACTCGGGAGGCTCGACGAGGGTCGAGGAAGGTCGTGGAGGCGGGTGGGGCTCAACAGGTGGTCAGCAATTCGGCGGCGTCCAGGACGGCTTGTGCTGCTGCGCCCGGACGGGTGCGCGGGAAGTAGTGGCCGCCGTCGGCGAGTTCGTGCAGGTCCACGTGCTCGGCCAGGAGCTCCCAGTCGCGGTGTCGGACACGGAACCGCGCGGTGCTCGGGTCATCGGCGGCGACGACCGCGGTGACGGGCACGGACAGCTTCACCGTGGGCGGGGATTCCAGTGCGTCGGCGAAATAGCGGTGTGCGGACACACAGTCGTGCCGGTAGGCGGCACCGATGTGCTCGGCGTGCCGCGCATCGAGCTCACCGAGCTCGGTGTAGCCGCTGTCCGCGGTCAGCTTGGCGGCGATCTCGGCGTTGCTCCGCCCCGTCAGCTCGGTGATGGCGGCACGCCGGTCGCCGGCGGTGCCGAGCAGTTGCGCGCCGAGGAACACCCGCGCTACGTCCAGCCCACGCTCCTGCAGTCTCCTCGCCGTCTCCAGCGCCGGTGCGGCGCCCGAGGAGTGGCCCCACACCATGATTCCGGTCAGGCCACGCGCGGTGATCTCCGCGACGACCTGATCCACCACCTGCGTCATCGGCGCGAACGGCTCGCCCTGGGCGGACAGGTCATGACCGGGCAGGTCGACCGCGTAGACCACGGGCCCGCCTGCCAGGGCGGCGGCCATCGGCCGGTAGTTGACCGCGTTTCCGCCCGCGTAGGGGAAGCAGACGAGGGCGCAGTCCGGCGCACCGTCCGCCGTCGACAAGGGCTGAAGCAGCTCTGGGCGCTGCCGAGTCGTGCCGTCGAGGAGTGCGGCGAGGTCGGCGAGTACCGGATGGCGGGTGATGTCCTTGAGGGACACCGCACGGTCGAGGGCGATGGTGAGTTTCACCGCCGACAGCGAGGTGCCGCCGGAGTCGAAGAAGTGGTCCTGTCTGCCGATCCGATGCTCGGGGACGCCCAGCAACTCGGCCCAGGCGGCGGCCAGCTTCCGTTCGTTAGGGGTACGGGGGACGCGGTCGCCCTCGTGGGGGGCGTCGCCCTCCGCGGCCGACGTCCTCTGTTCGGCCGACGTGGTCAGGGCCTTCCGGTCGATCTTGCCGTTCGGGGTCAACGGCAGGCTGTGCCGCCAGTGAAAGGCCGAGGGGATCATGTAGGCGGGCAGGACAGCGCCCAGCGCTTCGCGCAGTACGTCCGTCTGCTCGCGCCGGCCGGTGTAGAAGGCGATCAGGTGTGCGCTGTGCCCGGCCCGCTCGGCGATGACCACCGCACCGTCCCGCACCCCGGGTACTCGTAGCAGGGTGTTCTCGATCTCGCCGATCTCGATACGGAAACCACGGATCTTGACCTGGTTGTCCCGGCGGCCGAGGAACTCCAGCCTGCCGCCGGGGTGCCAACGTCCCCAGTCACCTCCCAAGTAGAGCCGCTCGCCAGGCCGGTACGGATCCTCCCGATAGGCCTCCCGGGTCCGCTCGGGGTCGTTGATGTAGCCGCGCCCCACGCACACCCCGGAGAACGCGATCAGCCCCGGGGCGCCCAGCGGCACCAGCGACAGATGCTCGTCGACGACGTGGACCCGCACGTTGTTGACCGCACGGCCGAGCAGCACCCGCTCGGGCACCTCGTCCATGACCTCGTGGTTGGTGTCGTCCGAGGTCTCGGTCAGGCCATAGGCGTTGACGAGCTTGATCCCCGGCTGGATCGCGAACCAACGCTGGACCAGCTCGCGCTTCAACGCCTCACCGGTCACCGACACACACCGCAGGTCCGGCAACGCTCGGGGATGCCGTTCCAGGTACGACACCACCACTTCCAGATAGGAGGGCACCACCTGCACCACGGCGGCCCGGCCGCGGACGAGGGTGTCCAGGAACCGCTCCACGTCCACGATCAGGTCCTGTCCGACCAGCAGCGTCCGCCCGCCCACCAGCAGCGCGGACACCAGTTGCCACAGCGAGATGTCGAAACACTGCGGGGCCGTCTGCGCCACCACCTGGCCCCGGCCGATCGCCAAGTCGTCGATCTTGGCGTAGAGATGGTTGAGCATGCCCGCGTGCTCACACATCGCCCCCTTCGGCTCACCGGTGGATCCGGAGGTGAAGTAGATGTAGGCCAGCTGATCAGCCGTGACCTTCACATCGACGTCACCGTCGGCATGCTGTTGCGCATACGCCTCCTCGACCAGCAGCCGCTGAACTCCCGGCAGCGTGGCCAGGGCCTGATCGAGGGTGTGGGTGCTGCCGGGCTCGGTCAGCACCAGCCGGCACCCGGCACGCGACAATGTCGCCGCGATACGGCCGGCCGGAAAATGCGGCTCGATGGGCAGATACACTCCCCCGGCCTTGAACACCGCCAACACCGCTGCCAGCCAGTCGAGATGGCGTTCGGTGACCACGCCCACCACGCCCTCCGGGCCCAGTCCCCGCGCGAGCAGCGCCCGCGCCAGCCGGTTCGCACGTGCGTTGAGCTCCGCGTACGTCCACACTCGATCGCCGTGCACCGCGGCCACCGCCTCCGGATGCGCCCGCACCCGCTGCTCGAACAGCTCGTGCACCCGGCCTTGCGGCAGTTCGCGCCGCGGCCCCGCCAGCCCCTCGAGCTGATACCGCACCTCGTCGGCCGACAGCAGACTCTGCCGTGCGTGCTCGGCGTCGACATCGGTAGTCAGCAACCGCAGCGCGGCGAGGTGATAGCCGCCGATCCGAACGGTGCACTCGGCGTCCAGCACCTCCGTGCGATACCGCAACCGCAGCACCGGCCGACCGTCCCGGTCACACCAGCCGACCCCCAGCACGGCGTCCTCGTCGAGCCCGCCCTCTGTGCCCGCGGGCTCGAACACGACCTCGTACGACGGCTGCGACGCCCCCGAGCCCACCGGGTGCTCCCGGTGCGCCGGCAACTCCGCCTCGACGCGGTGGGCGCTCAACACCAGCGCGCGCCATGATCTGGGCGCGACGGTCAGCCGGCACGGCTGCGGACCGCCCCGCGCCCCGGCGACATATCCCGTCACCACCTCCTGTTCACCCGACAGCGCGGCCAGCACCTTGGCATGCGCGGCCAGCAGCACCGCACTCGACGGCACCCCCAGCTGTCGCGCCAACTCCCTTACCACGTTCGCCACTTCGGTCGGCACCGCCGCCTCGTACTCGGCCACACCCGCGACCGGCTCCCGCGTCCACCGTGGAACCGTGGTGAACCCGCCGGCGGTCGGCACACCGCCCTTGAACTCCCGGTCCGCCTGCACGTGCGCTCCCATCGAATGGCCTTCCTAACTCGCCGTCGCCGCGGGGTCGTTTGCCGAGGGCGTTCCTGCTGCGGTTGCCGAGCCGCCGCCGTGGGACGCCTGCGGGGCATCCGGCGTCTCAGCGGCCGGGTTTCCTCCCCACCACGCGTTCGGGGGGACTTCCTCGCCTTTCATGAGGAAGGAATCGGGTGCCAGCACGGCGCCGTCGCCCATCGTCACGCCGTAGTGCACGTGTGCGCCGACGCCGAGGGTGCAGCCGGCACCGAGCGTGCTGTGGTCGGACTTGAAGGTGCCGTCCTCCTGCGAGTGGCACTGGATCTTGCTTCCGACGTTGAGGGTGCAGTCGTCCCCGATGGTGGTGAGCGTCCGCTCCGTCATGTAACAGCCGTCGTCGAAGACCCTGCTGCCGGTACGGACACCCAACATGCGCCAGACGACGTTCTTGAAGGGGGTCCCGTTGTACACGTTGAGGTACTCCACGGGCACCTTCCAGAGGCGTTCGTGCCACCAGAAGTACGGGTCGTAGATGGAGCACAACCGGGGGCGCAGTGCATGGAATTTCGTGACGCAGCGCTCCACCAGGACGAAGTAGAGGGTGGTGAACGCGAGGGTGATGGCCAGATATGCGGCGATCACCACATGCCCGACGACACCGTACAGGTCGACCGAGGCGAGACCGAGCGTCGTGAGCACGAAAGTGTGCAGCCACCGAAGAATCAGGAAGAAGGCCATGGAGCGGATGTTGTACCGGTTCTTCGCGGCAAGGCTGCGGCGCAGTTCGTCCCCGGTCCTGAGATGGTCGAACCGGGAGTCGCGCTCCACCGACCGGGGAATCTCGAAGCACGGCGAGCCGAGCAGCCCGACCCCTTCCCGGATCTCACCGTCGAGGGGAATCATCACCTTCGTCGCCAGCAGGCAGTTGTCGCCCGTTCTGCCGCCGACGGGATAGGCGATGTTGTTGCCGAGGAAGTTGTGCGGACCGATCGACGCCCGGGACACCCGGAAGGACGTACTCGAGAACTCGGCGTTGATGATGGACAGTCCGTCAGCCACCATCGTCCCGCTTCCGACAGAAGCGAGAAACGGGGATTCGTGTTGCACTTCGGTGCCGAAGTTCGACCCGGTCTGCTCGACCCGGGACAAGTCGTATCCGAGGCCGCGAAGATAGTGGACGATGTAGGAGCTGTCCCCGAAGAGCCAGGCGAAGAACTTGAGGTTCGTGATGCGGGCCACGGACCTGTGTACCGCGTAGTGGAATCCGTAGAGCGGATAGACCTTGTCGGGCTTGATGGCCATGTGCAGCAGACGCGGAACGGCGAACAGTACGGCGAGGCCCACGACCACGAAGCCGAAGAACAGCACGAGGGACAGGACCAGGGCGTCGACGAGGAGCTCCGACCGCGTCAGTCCGGCCGTCTCCGGGTCGAGCCGCTTGCCGAGCGCCGGAATCTCGGTGAACAGCATGTACACTCCGCCGACGGCCAGTGGTACGTACAGGAGGAACAGCTGAAGGAGGGCGACGAGGCCGAAGCCGGCGCGACGCAGCGTGCCGCACCGGGCCGGCGCGACCCTCACGTAGTCGATCTCCGTGGGTTGTGCGGGGGACCCGTGCCGGCGCTCGCCGGCGGGGATCACCTGGCCGCGGTACAGGGCGGAGGTGTGGCCGAGCTGGGCCCCGTCGCCCATCGACGTGTCGATGTCGAGCACGGTCTTCTCGCCGATGAACACGTCACGGCCGAGCGTGATGCCGCCGGTCTGGATGCGTCCGGCGTGAGCCCGGTAGCAGAGGAAGAACGAGTCCTTGCGGATCACGGTACCGGCGCCGATGGTGAGCAGGTCGGTGCAGACCGGGACGGAGCGGGAGAGGATCGTGACTCCTCTGCCGATCCGCGCGCCGAGGGCCCGCAGGTACAGCACATACAGGGGACTGCCGACGAAAAAGATCATCGGATTGGCGTGAAGCAGCACCTTGACGATCCAGAAGCGCACATAGGTCAGGCTCCACACCGGGAACTCGCGGGGTTTCCAGCGGCCGACGAGAATCCATTTGGTCATGACCGGGAACGCGCACAGGGCGACGAAGCCGATGCCGCCGAACAGGAACGACCGCAGATAGATGCCGACGACACCCGAGCCGGCGGCGACCCACTCGTAGCCTCGGGCGGCGACAAGTCCACTGACGAAGGAATATCCTAGGAAAATCAGCAACTGGATCGTTCCGCACAGGACATAGTTCAGAGTGCTCGCCGGCGTCTCCTTCGCCGGCGATGTCGTCTGCGCCGACGGTGAAGTCGGACGCGGTTGATCGGAAGATGCGGGAGTGGCGTCCGCGAGCGCCGCCGCCAGGCTTCGGATCGTGGGGTGCCGATAAATGTCCTTCATGGACGGAGACGCCAGATCGGGCAGCTTTCTGACGCGTGCGCAGAATTGCGCCATCACCAGGGAGTTGGCGCCGAGGTCGTCGAAAAAGTGACTGTCTGCCGAGACGTTTTCGGCGGATACGAGGTCCGCCAGCACTTCGGCGAGTTTCCGCTCGATTTCCGCCGTCTGCGGGTCGACGCTGCCACTGCACACGGCGATCGAAAGTTCGTCCGACCCTGTCATCAAGACCTCGGCAGACTTCTCCACCATGCGAGCTCCTCGAAGGAAATCGACACCACGAAACCGTGCGCTCTGATGTGATCACGAAACCATGCGCTTCAGTTTCGGCCGGTCACCCTCAGGTTGCCACCCGGACTCGATCGCGATGACCCGGTGAAAGCGGTGAAAGCGGTGAACGGGGCCGTATTCCCCGGTGCTTGCACCGGGGAAGCGGGCAACGAGTCACCCGTATGGCGGTTCACTCCTGCGTGTCGGGCGAGCCCCGTCGGAGGGCCGTATCCGGCGGCGGCCGCCACCGCCCTGGTTGGGCGGGCCGACCGGCCGGCGGTCGCCGCGTCTCAACGCGTGTCGGCGGCGAGGACGCGGCGAGCTGCGATCCGGGCGGAGTGGACGGCGGCCTCGCTGTTGGGCCGTAGCATCACCCAGTCACCGGCGTAGTCGACGCGACGCACGGGGCGGTCGAGGAACGCCCGCCGAAGGCGCAGCGCGGCCGGTGTCGCCTCGGGCAGACCGAGCGGCCAGCGCACCACGAACGCCGTACGCGTCGCTCCCATCAGGCCGGGCAGATATCGCTCGGCGTGTTCGCAGACCGTCGAGGCGACGTCGTCGTCCGGTCGTTCCAGTAGGTCCGACGACGCGTACGGCGAGGCGAACAGGCTGGCCAGGCCCCGGCCGGGCGGCACCCGGTCGGGTGCCTTGATGTGGTCGAGGATGGCCCCGGCGAACACCCGGTCGTCCGCGGCCGGGACTTCGAGGGCGTACGACGGCCGGCGGGTCGGGCTGGGCAGGGGGCGGTCCAGCAGGCACAGCACCTTCAGCATCGGGCTGTAGGTGCTCGCCGCCAGATAGGGACGCTCGTCGTCCGGCAGCTCGCCATGGAGCGTGAGCGCCACCGGCGCGGGCACGGCCAGTACGGCGCGCTTGGCGGTCACCGTCTCGCCGTCGGCCAGGTCGAGGCGTACCGTACGCGGTCCCGGTTTGACGGCGGCGACCGCGTGACCGGTGACGACGTCCAGGCGGTCGGCGAGCGCCCTGGCCAGCGTGTCCATGCCGTTGCGGTAGGCCACCCAGCGCGCTCCGGCGCCACCCACGGCGAGCAGGAGCGCGGCCATCGGCCCGATCGCCGAACGCTCAGGTCGCCAGCCGAAGAACCCGCTCGCCATCGGCTGCAACAAGCGGTCGTACAGGTCGCGATGGAAGTGCCGGGCGTACTCCGCGATGGTCGCGTCGCCCAGGGGCGTCGCCTCGGGGTGGTCCTGGTCGAAGCGGTTCCGGTGCCTCATGAGCGCCGCGGTGAACCGCAGCCAGTCGAGCCGACCGCGCCATGACATCCCGGCGCCGGTCAGCAGTCCGGCCGGATGGCCGAGGTCGGGATGGGCGCGGCCGTCGCGCCAGACCGCGATCCGGCCGCCGACCGGGACGACGGCGTCCTCGGCGAGGCCCACCGCACCGACCAGGTGCCATGTGTTGTCGTAGCCCCGGGTCGCGACGTGCTCCGCGCCCTCGTCCAGGACATAGCCCTCGTGGTGGCGGGAGGCCATCCGTCCGCCCACCCGGCCGTCTGCCTCGAACACCCGTACAGACCTGCCGGTCGCGGCCAGGTGGAATGCGGTGGCCAGGCCGGAGATCCCGGCCCCGACCACGGCGACGTCGACATCTGTCTCGGCCATCGGCGGTTCATCCTTCGCGGACGTGGGGCAAGTACGGAGGGGCTGGGCCCCGGGTGATTGCGGTGCCGTCGGGGTGTCATCAGGTCCAGTGCCCGGTGCCGTACGGCGGTGCCCCGTCCAGCAGCCGGTCCCGCAGCTCCTGTCTGCGGACCTTGCCGGTCGCCGTGAGCGGGAGTTCGTGGGCGGGCAGGAGCGTCGGCTCGCCGAGCGGTGGCAGGTCGGCCACCGCCCGCCGCCACGAGGCCCGGTCCAGCGTGCCGTCACGGGTCACCAGGACCGGGAGCGGCAGGCCGTTCGCACGGCCCAGCACCACCGCCTCGACGACGTCCGGCAGCCGGTCGTGGAGTACGTCCTCGATCTCGACGCAACTGCCGCCGGGGACCGTGTCCACCTCGCGGTCCAGCAGGATCAGCCGGCCGGACCGGGTGGTGACGCCGAGGTCACCGGTGGCGAACCAGCCGCCGGCCGACTTGGCGAGCAGCCGCTCCGGTTCGCCGACGTATCCGGCGCACAGCGCGCCGGTACGGGCCATCACGAGGCCGGGCCGACCCCGCGGGACCGGCCGCAGGGTCTCCGGGTCCACCACGCGCAGCCTTGCCCTGCCGGGAACCGGTCGGCCCAGGTCGCGTGTGGTCGGGTGGCGCTCCCCCGACATGCGCACCGACCGTCGGGTGAAGCAGCGGAAGGTGAGAGGCCCGGTCTCCGACTGCCCCCAGACCTGCACCCACAGCGGCAGTCGGCGGCGGGAGGCGGCGAGGAACGTCCGTACCGTGGGCGGGTGGATCGCGTCGAAGGTGTTGATGAACAACCGCACGTCGCAAAACGGGTTGCCCGGTGCTGACGCGAGCGGCTGCCAGCGTACGAAGGCCGAGGGTGCCGCCTCCAGCGCGGTCGGCGGATGGGCGCGCAGCACGGTCGCGGCGCGCCCCGGATCGTAGCTGTCCAGGATCACCATCTCCCGCGGGGCGAGCCGGCACACGCTGACCGTCCAGGCGAGGCCGCGCCCATGGGCGTAGGAGGTGGCCTGGGCGACGGTGTCGTCGCGACGGCTGGAGAGGATCGGCAGGCGCCGGGCCTCGGCGGCGGCGATCCGGCGGATCAGCGTCGTGGTGGTGTGGGTGACCAGCTTGGGGATCCCGGTGGTGCCGGAGGTGTGCATGATGGCCAACGGCGCGTCATCGGGGCGCCGCCTGGGCGGTGGCGGCCGGTGTCCGCGTACGTCCGACAGGGTGATGGCGCCGGGCGCCGGGATGTCGAGGGTCAGGGTGCGGCGGGTGAAGGCGGTCAGGTCGGTCTCGGCGGCACGCGCGGCCGCCAGCGTGCCCGCGGTGGTGACCAGGGCCCTGGCGTCGAGACGCTTGAGCAGCAGCTGAAGCGTCTCGGCCGGCAGACGGTCGGAGATCAGTGCGGGCACCGCGCCGATGCGGGCGGCGGCACAGGCCAGCAGGACGTAGTCCCAGTGGTTGGGCTTGATCACGGCGATCCGGTCACCGACCGTGACGCCCAGCCCGGCGAGCCAGCCCGCGGCCTCGGCGACCAGCCCGGCGACGTCTTCGATCCCGTACGTCGTCGGGCCGCCCGGCGCGATGTCCAGTGGCCTGCTCAGATGGACCAGCGTCCGGGTGCCGCGCTCGGCCAGCACATCGAAGAACGGCCCGGGTTCGAGGGATTTCATGCTGTCTTCGTCCTTCTCGTGCTTCTCGCTCAGGCGATGCGGGCGCTCAACAGGTTGGCCGCCACCAGCGCGGCGACCAGCGTCCGGTGTGCTCGAATACCGATCAGCCGGCCGCGCAGGACGTCGCCGCGCACCATGCCGACCGTGAACTGCGTGACGCGGGCCGCCGTCACCGGAAGCAGGGCCAGTGGGAACCACCACGGCGCGATCCCGAGGAACTGCGCGGCGAGGATCACCGCGGTCTCGAGGACGGAAAGAGCGCCGATGAACAGGGTGTTGCCGCGCCGGGACAGCAGACATGCGACGGTGGGCCGGCCCACGGCGCGGTCCCCGGCGATGTCGTTCGTGTTCGAGTACACACCGAAGAGGAGCGGCCCCAGACCGAAGAGGAACGCCTCCACGGCGGCCAGGCCGGTCGCCTCCCCGCTGAGCAGGCCGTACAGCGGCAGTACGAAGCCCCAGCCGACCGCCGCGAGGAAGAGTTCCTGAAGTCCGTGGTGGCCGAGCCGCAGGCCCCATGAGTACTGGGGAACGACGAAGGCGGCGGTCACGACGGCGAGTACCGCCCACAGCGGCCGGTGCGGCGCGAGAGCCAGGGCCGCCGCCCAGAACAGGCAGCCGGTGACGAACGCTCCGCCGCCGAAACGGACCGCGGCCGCTTCGGTCAGCGTGCCGGCCAGCAGGGGCTTGCGGGCGAGTTTGCGAACCGGCGCGTCCGTACCGTAGTTGGCGGCATCGCTGCCGTCCCGGTACCCGGTGACATCGTCGAACGCGACCGCCGCGGCCACCAGGCATAGCTCGCCGAAAAGGAACGCGAGCGAGGTTCCCCACTCCGAGGGACCGTCGAAGGGTTGCTTCACCGAAGCGAGAAGCGACCATACGACGATCAGGCTGAGGTAGTAGTCGACCATGCCGAGCTTGGCCAGCCGCAGATACGCGGCCAGGCGCGCCCGCGCGTACCCGACGGGCCGGACGGCGATCGCGCGGGGCGGGCTGCCGGTGGCGGGGCCCGGATTCAGCTC
The DNA here is from genome assembly GCA_965654005.1 of uncultured Streptomyces sp. Classification (GTDB taxonomy): domain Bacteria; phylum Actinomycetota; class Actinomycetes; order Streptomycetales; family Streptomycetaceae; genus Streptomyces. The sequence continues at coordinate 20,210 of CBFHCJ010000038.1, forward strand.
AGCGGCCATGGGTGCTCCCTGCTGTCGTGCCGTCGAAAGGTCCCGCGTCCGTCGGGCACCGCTGCCCCCGTGTGTCGCCCGCCGCCGCGAGCAGGGTGAGTTCATCGGGCGTGAGC
>CBFHCJ010000039.1:0-20271 GCA_965654005.1 uncultured Streptomyces sp.
GTCCCGGTGTGGTGACCATCGCCGAGGAGTCCACGGCCTGGGACGGCGTCACCCGGCCCACCGACCGGGGCGGCCTGGGCTTCGGCCTGAAGTGGAACATGGGCTGGATGCACGACTCCCTCGTCTATATGTCCAAGGACCCCGTGCACCGGAAGTACCACCACAACGAGATGACGTTCTCGATGGTGTACGCGTACAGCGAGAACTATGTGCTCCCGATCTCGCACGACGAGGTGGTGCACGGCAAGCAGGCCCTCGTGTCCAAGATGCCCGGCGACTGGTGGCAGCGGCGCGCGAACCACCGCGCCTATCTGGCCTTCATGTGGGCCCACCCCGGCAAGCAACTCCTCTTCATGGGCCAGGAGTTCGCCCAGGGCGCGGAGTGGTCCCAGGAGCACGGCCCGGACTGGTGGCTGCTGGACCCGGGGTACGGGGCCGAACCCGACCACCGGGGTGTATACGACCTGGTCCGCGACCTGAACGCGGTCTACCGCCGCACCCCGGCCCTGTGGCAACGCGACACAGACCCGTCGGGCTTCCGGTGGGTGATCGGCGACGCGGCGGACGAGAACGTCCTCGCCTTCCTGAGGCTCGACGAGAAGGGCACACCCCTGCTGGCCGTGTCGAACTTCTCCCCGGTCGTCCGCCACCACTACCGCCTGGACGTACCCGACGACGTCCCGGCCTGGCACGAAATCCTGAACACCGACGCGGCGAGGTACGGCGGCAGTGACATCGTGAACCCCGATCCCGTCATACCCGAACTCGCTCAGGGGCACGGCATCCGCCTCACCCTTCCACCCCTCGCCACCATCTGGCTGGGCCCGGCGAAATCACCGGAGAATCCGCCGGCGCGAGATTTCCGGTGATCACCCCACTTCGTCACCTTACGCAATGATGAGGCTGCTCAGAGTGATGCTCAGGCAATTGTTTGACGGCACAAAAGGGGGGAATGGGGCAAATAGTGCTTCGGATAGGAGGCACCTCCGTGGGAGCTGGCTCAGCAGATCCCGGGTGACTCCGTGTGTTCCGTGAGTGCGTCCTCCCATGGTGACTGTCCAGCCGGCCCCCTGAGGGAGTTGTCAGCACCATGCGCATCACGGTCAAAGCGAAGCAACACCCGCACGACGACGCCCCCGACACCGCCGAGGCCTTCGACCGGCTTCACGCACTGTCCGACGGCACCGAGCGGCAGGCGCTGCGCGACGAGATCGTCCGCTCGTGGCTTCCCATGGCCGAGCGCATTGCCCGGCGCTACCGAGGCCGGGGCGAGTCCGTCGAGGACTTGTGCCAGGTTGCGGCATTGGGCCTGGTCAAGGCGGTCGACCGCTACGATCCGGCCCGCGGACACGCCTTCGAGAGTTATGCCATCCCCACCATCACGGGTGAGATCAAGCGGCACTTCCGCGATCACATGTGGGTCCTGCATGTGCCCCGTAGGGTGCAGGACCTGCGCAACCGCGTACGAACGGCCTCCAAGGAGATCGCGCAGGCCGCTCCGGGGCACGGCCCCACCGTTGCCGAGATCGCCGAACACGCGCACCTCAGCGAGGAGGACGTCCGCGTGGGACTTGAGGCCATGGACAGTTTCACTGCCCTGTCCCTGGACGCGGAGGTGGCGGGCAGCGACGACGGATACGCGCTGGGCGACGCCCTGGGCGACTCCGACTCCGGCTACGACCTGATCATCGACCGCGAGGCCGCCAAGCCCTGTCTGCAGTCCCTGCCCGAGCGTGAGCGCACCATTCTCTACCTGCGCTACTTCTGCGGTATGACCCAAAGTCGCATCGCCAGCCAGCTGGGCATCTCACAGATGCACGTCTCGCGTCTGCTCAGCGGCTGCTGCGCCCGTGTACGCGAGGAGGCGCTCGCCGACAGCGCCTGATTCCGTCCTGTTCTGCCGACCCCCGTCCGCGGGACCGGCTTGCAGCCGGCCGTCCGGTCCGCTCGGCGACCGGACGGCCGTTTGCGGTGGGCTCACTGCCGAACCCTCCCGGGAACGGTTTGGCCCGTGCAGCCCACCTTCCGGCTATCCGCGAGGGGACATTTGAAACACACCACGCAACGACGCAACGCGGCGAATCACAAGGGCCATTGACCGGAGAGATCCGATCCTCACGCGGGTCGGCGCGCTCATCAATGCGACGGCGGGTTCTCCGGCAGTTGCGTAGGCCCGTACCGGTCGAGAATGTCTTCCAGGAGCGCGCGGATATCGTTGGGCAGGTCCCCGTCGCCACCCCAGATCAGTATGATCTCCGCGACATTGCGCAGCTTGATGTTCGCGTGCTGGGAAACCTCCCGGAGCACCTCCCACCCCTGGTCGGGCGTCACATGCCCGAGGGCGACGAGCATGCCGATCGCCTGGTCCACGACCGCGTGCGACGTCACGGCCTCCTTGAGCTGGTCGACCTCCTCCTCCAACTGGAAGATCCGCTCCGCTTCGGTGGCGGTGGCGTCCGGCTCATTCTTTCCCGGACAGGCTTTCGAGGTCATCGTCCCTCCGGGGTGGTGGCGTGGCATTCGGCGTTCTCGGGCCTCCCCCTCCATCGTCGCCATTCGACCAGGTGTGTGCGAGCCGGGGAAGGGGGTACTACGGGATCCGGGTGGGCTGAGCGCGGGGCGGAGGTGAGCACGTATGAGCGATCCCGACGACGCCCGGGCGAGCGCGTACGACGCGACCCCGTTTCTGCCGAGCGGCGGCGGGCTCGCCGCATACCGGCGCGCCGCCGCGGACTGCCACGGCTGCCCCTTGTACGAGAACGCCACCCAGACCGTGTTCGGCAGGGGCGAGGCCTCTGCAAAGGTCGTGCTGGTGGGGGAGCAGCCCGGCGACCAGGAGGACCGGCAGGGTGAACCCTTTGTCGGCCCGGCCGGCCGGTTGCTCGACAAGGCGCTGACGGAGGCCGGTATCGACCGGGGAACCGCCTATGTCACGAACGCCGTCAAGCACTTCAAGTTCACCGTCGTCCCCGAACGCGGCAAGCGGCGCATCCACAAGGCGCCCAGTCTGCGCGAGATGAGCGCCTGCCGGCCCTGGCTGCGCGCCGAACTGGACCTGGTCCGCCCCGAGGTCGTGGTGGCCCTCGGCGCGACCGCCGCCAAGGCGCTGCTGGGCGGATCGTTCCGGGTGACCAAGGACCGGGGGAGCCTGCTGACGATGCCCGGCACCGACGAGGAGCAGTACGTCGTCGCGACCGTTCACCCGTCGGCGATCCTGCGCGCCGACGACCGGGACGCCGCGTACGCGGGGCTCGTGTCGGACCTCAAGGTGGCGGCGCGGGCGCTGGACGGGCAGGCATAGACACCGCCCACGATTTCCTCCGGCCTGTAGCGGCTTTCTGGCGGTTACTCGCCGCGCATGCACACCATCCTGCGGTGCCTGCCCTGGCGCAAGAAACCGGCCTTCACCGCCACCGAAGAGGTCCTGGAAGAGGTGAAGCAGTTCATTTCCTCAGCTGACGGCGTCGGTCACTCCGCGCTCACCAGCACCACCTCCAGGGTGCGCGGCCCGTGCACCCCCTCGACCCGGTCCAGCTCGATGTCGCTGGTCGCGGACGGCCCGGAGATCCAGGTCAGCGGGCGCGTGGGGTCGAGCCGTTCCAGCGCCTGAGGGACGGAGGAGACGACCTGGTCGGGGACGCGTACGACGCAGATGTGGTGGTCGGGGACCAGCGTGATGCGGCGGCGGCCCTGGTCCGGTGAGCCGTCCAGCACGATGGTGCCGGTCTCGGCGATGGCGACGGCGCAGCCGGTGACCACGCTCTCGACCTTGTCCAGTTCGTGGGGCGTGCTCACGGCACGGTCGTGGACGCGGGTGGGATCGGCTGCCGACATCCACTCCGGTGGCAGACCCGGGGGCACGAGCACATACCGGGGCCCACGTTCGGCAAGCAGCCGCATGATGAGATACGGCAGTTCCTCGGCGTTCGTACGGTGCACGATCGCCCGGTAGTCCGCCAGATTCTCCGCGAGCAGGTCGACCGTCTCCTCGACGGTGCGTTCGCCGTGCTCCCTCAGATACTCCCGGGGAACGGCCTGCTCGTACGGCGTGTCGTCCTCTCGTACGTCCGTCAGGGCGCGCCGCACCCGTCCCAGGATCAGATCCCTGCTGTTCACTTCGCGCCCCCTTTGCCCGCGCCGTGCGTACGCTGCCACCAGTCGCGGAACGGTTCCGCCGGCACCGCGGGCAGATCCCGACTCGCGCTCCACGCACTGCCCGGGCCCGGCAGCGTCCGCGGATGGAAGCGGCGCGACCGTGACGCCAGCCGCTGGCCCGTGCGCAGCGCCCCAGGGTGGCTGAACGCCCAGCGTGCCGCCCGCATGGCGACCCGTTCGGCGGCATGGCCCTTCGCCGGCTTCAGGACCACCTTGTTGCCGTCCCGCGTCACCGGCCCGCCCTCCACGACCCGCTCCCGCAGATGCACCAGCACCTCGGGGATGTCGATGGCGACCGGGCACACCTCGTAGCAGGCGCCGCACAGGGAGGACGCGTAGGGCAGCGAGGCGTCGATCTCGCTTGCCGTGCCCCGTAGTTGGGGGCTGAGGATGGCACCGATCGGACCCGGGTAGACCGAGCCGTACGCGTGGCCGCCCGCCCGCTCGTACACCGGGCAGACGTTCAGGCACGCCGAGCAGCGGATGCAGCGCAGCGCCTGGCGTCCGACCCGGTCGGCGAGCGTGTCGGTGCGGCCGTTGTCCAACAGGACCAGGTGGAAGGTCCGCGGACCGTCGGCCGTCTCGGAGTCCGTCGTACCCGTCCACATGCTGGTGTACGGGTTCATGCGCTCGGCGGTCGAGGAGCGGGGGAGTGTCTGCAGGAACACCTCCAGGTCCCGCCACGTCGGCACGATCTTCTCGATGCCGACGACCGAGATCAGCGTCTCGGGGAGGGTGAGGCACATCCGTCCGTTGCCCTCCGACTCGACCACCACCATGGTGCCGGTCTCGGCGACCATGAAGTTCGCGCCGGAGATCCCCACCTTCGCGCGCAGGAACTTCTCGCGCAGGTGCAGCCGGGCCGCCTCGGCGAGTTCGGCGGGCGTGTCGGTGAGCCCTTCGGGGGCCGGGCGGCCCCACTCGCCCATCTCGGAGCGGAAGATGTCACGGATCTCGCCGCGGTTGCGGTGGATCGCGGGGACCAGGATGTGGGAGGGCCGGTCCTTGCCCAACTGCACGATCAGCTCGGCGAGATCGGTCTCGTAGGCCCGGATTCCCTCCGCCTCCAGTGCCTCGTTGAGGTCGATCTCCTGCGTGGCCATCGACTTGACCTTGACGACCTCCGACTCACCGGTCCCCTTGACGAGTTCGGCGACGATCCGGTTGGCCTCGTCCGCGTCGGCGGCCCAGTGGACGGTGCCGCCCGCCGCCGTGACCGACTCCTCCAACTGCACCAGGTAGCGGTCGAGATGACGGAGCGTGTGGTCCTTGATCCGGCGGCCTGCCTCCCGCAGCGCCGCCCAGTCGGAAACCTCCGCCACCGCTTTGGCCCGCTTGGCGCGGATGGTGTGGGTGGCGTGCCGCAGATTGCCGCGCAGGGTCTTGTTGCCGACCGCCTCGTGCGCGGCCTTCGGGAACGCCGGCATCCCGACGAACGTCCCACTCATGCGCTCTGCCCCTTCACCAGGACGACGACCATCGGGAGGACGACCATCACAACGACGACCGTCAGAACGAGGACCGTCAGGACGAGGACGCTCATACCAGCGGCTCCTCTTCCGTGCTCGCCAGGATCTCGGCGATGTGCACCGGCAGCATTCCGACGCTCAGCCGCGCCATCGTGCCGCCGATGTGCATCAGACAGGAGTTGTCGGCCGCGCACAGCACCTCGGCGCCCGTCGACTCGGCGTTGCGTACTTTGTCGGCACCCATTGCCGCCGAGACATCGGAGTTCTTCAGCGCGAAGGTGCCGCCGAAGCCGCAGCACTCCTCGGCACCCGGCAGCTCGACCAACTCCAGTCCCTTGACGGCCTGGAGCAGTCGCGTCGGACGGTCACCGAGGCCCAGCCCGCGCAGACCGTGGCACGTCGGGTGGTACGTCACCGTGTGCGGGTAGTACGCGCCCACGTCCGTCACGCCCAGCACGTCCACCAGAAACTCCGTGAGCTCGTACGTCTTCGGGACGACGGGTGCCAGGGTCGCGGCGAGCGTGCCCCCGCGCCCCTCGGCCCGCGCCCGCTCACCCATCCGCGGATACAGCTCCCGCACCATCGCCCCGCACGACCCGGACGGGGTCACGATCGCCTCGTAGTCCCGGAACACATCGGAGAACTTCACCGCGAGCGGCTCGGCCTCATGCCGGTATCCGGTGTTGTAGTGGGCCTGCCCGCAGCATGTCTGCGCCACCGGGAAGTCAACTTCCACGCCCAGTCTGGTCAGGAGTTTCACCACGGCGCGACCCGTGTCCGGATAAAGCGTGTCGTTGACACAGGTCAGGAACAGAGCGACACGCATCGCGGCTCCTCGTGGTCGATCATCGGATGAGTGCAGGGTAATCGGCGGACGCGGACTCGGGCAGACCCCGGCTCACGGCGTGGCGAGCCGGGATTCGGCGTCGCGCCACGGCGCCGTGTCGCCCCGCGGCTCGTACCGTGTCAACGGCTGCGTGCGGGCGAGTAGTTGCCGCATCTCGGCACGGTCGCCGACCAGCCCGTGGGCCCGGGCCTGGACGAGGACGTTCCCGAGGGCCGCGGCCTCCGTCGGGCCCGCCACCACCGGCAGTCCGCAGGCGTCGGCGGTCAGCTGGCACAGCAGCGCGTTGCGGGTGCCGCCACCGACGATGTGGACGACGTCGACGGGGTGGTCGGCGAGCCGCTGGGCATCGGAGACGGCCCGGCGGTGGGCGAGCGCGAGGGAGTCCAGGATGCAGCGCGTGACCTCGGCGGGGGAGTCCGGCACCGGCTGCCCTGAGACACGACACGCCTCGGCGATGCGCACCGTCATCCGGCCTGGCGCCAGGAACGCCGCGTCACCGGCGTCGACCACGGACCGCAGCGCTGGTACGTCGGCCGCCGCCGAGAGCAGCTCCGACAGCCCCGGGTCGCCCCATTCCCGTACGCACTCCTGGAGCAGCCACAGCCCCATGATGTTGCGCAGATAGCGGACCGTGCCGTCCAGTCCCAACTCGTTGGTGAAGTTGGCACAGCGGCTCGCCTCGGTCACCACTGGAGCCGCCAGCTCCAGCCCGGCCAGCGACCAGGTGCCGGTGCAGATGTACGCGAACCGCTCACCGGCGGCCGGCACGGCGGCCACCGCGGACGCCGTGTCGTGCGAGCCCACCGTCGTCACCGGGACGGGCCCGGTCAGCCCGGTGGCCTCCAGTACCTCCGGCCGCAGCACGCCCGCCCGGTCGCCGGGCCGGCGCAGCGGCGCGAACAGGCTCAGGTCGATGCCCAGACGGCCCGCGATGTCGTACGACCACTCGTGCGTTCGGGGGTCGATGAGCTGGGTGGTCGACGCGTTGGTCAGCTCGGTGCCCTGCTCGCCCGTGAGCCAGTACGTCAGCAGGTCGGGGATCAGCAACAGGCGCTTCGCCTGCGCGAAACCCGCCGATGAACGCGCGGCGGTCAGCTGGTACAGCGTGTTGAAGGGCGCGTACTGCAGCCCGGTCGCCGCGTACAGCTCCTCCGCGGGCACGGTCGCCCACACCTTCTCGGCGATCCCCTCGGTGCGGGGGTCGCGGTAGTGCACCGGGTTGGCGAGCAGCGCTCCGTCCGCGTCCAGCAGGCCGTAGTCCACGGCCCAGCTGTCGATGCCGACCGAGTCGACCCGGCCGGCCGCGCGCAGCCCGTCGAGGACGCCCGCGTACAGGGAGAGGATGTCCCAGCGCAGCCCCTCGGGGACCCGGACGGGTCGGTTCGGGAAGCGATGCGCCTCGGTCAGCTCCAGGGTGCCGGGGCCCACGCGGCCGACCATGACGCGCCCGCTGGACGCGCCGAGGTCGACCGCGGCGTACGACTCGATGGCGGCGCTCATCGGAGGAACGCGGCCGCCACACCCGCGTCGACCGGGATGTGCAGTCCCGTGGTGTGCGACAGCTCCCCGCCCGTCAGTGCGAAGACGGCGTTCGCGACGTGCTCCGGCAGCACCTCGCGCTTGAGGATGGTCCGCTGGGCGTAGAACTCGCCCAGCTTCTCCTCCTCCACGCCGTACACGGCCGCCCGCTGCGCGCCCCAGCCGCCCGCGAAGATGCCCGAGCCGCGCACCACGCCGTCCGGGTTGACACCGTTGACGCGGATGCCGTGCTCCCCCAGCTCGGCTGCCAGCAGCCGCACCTGATGGGCCTGGTCGGCCTTGGTGGCCGAGTACGCGATGTTGTTGGGGCCCGCGAAGACCGCGTTCTTGGAGGCGATGTAGACGATGTCGCCGCCCAGCCCCTGTGCGATCATCACGCGGGCCGCCTCGCGGGAGATGAGGAAGGAGCCCCGGGCCATGATGTCGTGCTGCAGGTCCCAGTCCTTCGCCGACGTCTCGAGGAGCGGCTTGGAGATCGAGATCCCGGCGTTGTTGACGACGAGATCGACGCCGCCGAAGGCCAGCCCCGCCGCCTTGAACGCCTCGGCGATCTGCTCCTCCGAGGTGACGTCCACGGTGACGGCGACGGCCTTGTCCGCACCACCGAGCTCCTCGGCGACGGCCGCCGCGTTCTCCGCGTTCAGATCCGCCACGACGACGCACGCCCCCTCGGTCACCAGCCGATGGGCGATCGCCTTCCCGATACCGCAGCCCGCGCCCGTCACCAGCGCCACCCGCGTGGCGAGCGGCTTGGGCCTCGGCATCCGCTGGAGCTTGGCCTCCTCCAGGGCCCAGTACTCGATGCGGAACTTCTCAAACTCCTCGATCGGGGTGTACGCCGACACCGACTCGGCGCCCCGCATCACATTGATCGCGTTGATGTAGAACTCACCGGCGACCCGCGCGGTCTGCTTGTCCTTGCCGAAGGAGAACATGCCGACGCCGGGCACGAGCACGATCGCCGGGTCGGCGCCGCGCATCGCGGGGGAGTCGGGCCGTGCGTGCCGCTGGTAGTAGGCGGCGTACTCCTCGCGGTACTCGGCGTGCAGTTCCTTCAGCCGGGCGACCGCCTCGTCGAGCGGCGCGGCCGGCGGCAGGTCGAGGACCAGCGGCCGGACCTTGGTCCGCAGGAAGTGGTCGGGGCACGAGGTGCCCAGTGCGGCGAGGCGCGGGTGCTCGGCGCGGGCAAGGAAGTCGAGGACGGCGTCGGAAGCGTTGAAGTGTCCGACCTGTGCCTTGTCCTGGGAGGCGATCGCCCGGACATACGGCGCCAGGGCCGCGGCCCGCTCCCGCCGCTCCGCCTCGGGCAGCGCTTCGTACCCCTCGATCACCGGCCCGAACGGCTCCGGCTTGGCCCGCTCGGCGAGGAAGGCCTCGGCGGTGCGGATGATGTGCAGCGAGTTGCGCTCGCACTCCTTTGACGTGGAACCCCAGGCGGTGATCCCGTGCCCGCCCAGGATGCAGCCGATCGCCTGCGGGTTGGCCTCCTTCACGGCCGCAATGTCCAGACCGAGCTGGAAACCGGGCCGCCGCCATGGCACCCACACCACCGTGTCGCCGAAGCACTCGGTGGTCAGCTTCTCGCCGTCGGCGGCGCAGGCGAGAGCGATACCGGAGTCGGGGTGGAGGTGGTCGACATGCGCCGCGTCCACCAGACCGTGCATGGCGGTGTCGATGGAGGGGGCCGCGCCGCCCTTGCCGTGCAGACAGTAGTCGAACGCGGCGACCATCTCGTCCTCGTGCTCGACGCCCGGGTACACGTCCTTCAGGGCCCGCAGCCGATCGAGCCGCAGCACGGCCAGCCCCGCCTCGGTGAGGGTGCCCAGGTCGCCCCCGGACCCCTTGACCCACATCAGCTCTACGTCACCGCCGGTCACGGGATCGGTGTCGCTGCCCTTCGCGGAGGCGTTGCCGCCGGCGTAGTTGGTGTTGCGGGGGTCGGCGCCGAGCCGATGGGACCGCGCCAGGAGGGCGGCGGCTTCGGGGTGGGGTGCCATATGGTGTCAGTCCTTCACGAAGGTGGCGTGTATGGAGGTGTGCATGTATTCGTGCGGCTCCGCCGCGCGGGCGCGACCAGCGATCACGCTTCCCGTCCGGCCTGTTGTCCGCCGACGCGCTCCTCGGCGATCTCGCGCGAGATCGGGCATTCGACATGCTGAATCGTTTCAGGAACTTAGTGGCAACCGGTGCCCCCGTCAAGATGTCGGCGTGATCCTCGCCGAAATGCCGAAATGCAGCGCCGGGGCTTTTGCGTGCGGCTTGACGATCGCGCCCAGGCGGCGCGGACCTGTGCCTCGATGGCGCTTTCGCGGTCCGGCCTCTTTGGAGAAGCGAGTCCCTTTATGGGGCCCTTTTGCGTCGAACCTCTTGGCACAGCGATCGCCACTCCTCACCATGCGTGAAACGTTTCATGGCTAACTGTGGCGTACCCTACGCTCAGCCGTGCACCAGCTCCCGCCTTGCGTCGGCAACGCCGGTCCGTCAGTCGGCCCCTTCCTCGACGTCGCCTTGCGCGCTGTCGTCTTCGGGGGGGCGCCCGGCGTCGCCTGGCGTCCGGCGCGATCTTCGTCACCATGTCGGAGAGCTGCCTGCATGCCAGCTCGATCTCCTGCTGGGTCTGGTTGCGTTCGCTGACGGCTGCCCCGGCCCCGCGCCCGACCTGGCCGACCAGGCGCCCGGAGCCCGGCCGGGGTCGCCGCCGGGGTGGAGCCGGGCGGTGCATCCCTCCTGGCTCGCTCCGGTCACCCCGTCGAGACCGGTTCGAGGAGCGTGCGCCCTTCGCCGCCCGTACTTCCCGACGCGGGCCGAGCCTGCTCGGGCAACCTCAGGCGCCCCATCCGGCCTGTTGTCCGCCGACGCGCTCCTGTGCGATCTTCTGCGCCCAGCCGGAGCGGTGGTAGGCGGCGACGGGGTCCGGTTCGAGCCCGAGTTCCTGGCGGACCTCGGCGAGCAGTGGCCGCACATCGGTGTTGTACGCGTCCATGAGCACGGCGTTCGCGCCAAGAACGTCCCCCGAGCGCTGCGCAGCGACAAGCGCCTCGCGATCGACGAGCAGCGCCTTGGCCGTGGCCTCCTGCACGTTCATCACCGACCGGATGATCGCCGGAATCTTCGCCTCGATGTTGTGGCACTGGTCGAGCATGAACGCGACCTCGGTTGAGAACCCACCCCCGCGCACCACCTCGTACATGATCCGGAACAGCTGGAAGGGGTCGGCCGCACCCACCATCAGGTCGTCGTCGGCGTAGAAGCGCGAGTTGAAGTCGAACCCGCCGAGCTTCCCCTCACGCAGCAGCGTCGCGACGATGAACTCGATGTTGGTGCCGGGCGCGTGGTGGCCGGTGTCGACGACGACCTGTGCCTTGGGGCCGAGCTTGAGGCAGTGCGCGTACGCGGTCCCCCAGTCCGGGACGTCGGTCGTGTAGAAGGCCGGCTCGAAGAACTTGTACTCCAGCAGCATCCGCTGCTCGTCGCCGAGCCGCTCGTACACCTCGGCAAGGCCCTCGGCCAGTCGGTCCTGGCGCCCTCGTACGTCGTCCTGCCCGGGATAGTTCGTGCCGTCGGCGAACCACAGCTTGAGATCCTTCGATCCCGTCGCATCCATGATGTCAACGCACTCGAGCAGATGATCGACCGCCTTGCGGCGCACCGCCGCGTCAGGATGGCAGATGCTGCCCAGCTTGTAGTCGTCGTCCTGGAACGTGTTCGAGTTGATCGCGCCCAGCTTCAGGCCGCGGTCCTGCGCGTACTTGGCCAGCGCCGCGTAGTCGTCGACCTTGTCCCAGGGAATGTGCAGCGCCACGGTCGGCGCGACGCCCGTGTACTCGTGCACCTTCGCGGCGTCGTCCAGCTTCTCGTGCGGATTGCGGGGGACTCCGGGTTGCGCGAACACCTTGAAGCGCGTGCCCGAGTTCCCGTACGCCCAAGACGGCGTCTCGACTGCCTGGGTCTTCAGTGCGGCCTTCACCGCGGAGAGCTCGGTCACTTCGGGGCTCCTGTGACGTCGGTTGCAAGCAAACTGATGAAACGATTCAGGATGCGAAGCTAGGGGCCTCTTCCGCGGGTGTCAAGCCTTCTCGCGCGCCTCGCCTGCCGTGACCCCGCCGTGACCTTTGGCTATCGAAATTTTTTCGATCCGAACCCCATTGACGTGGCACGGCTGGCGAGCCTAACGTCCCGGCAACCAGTTGAAACCTTTCACGACGCTGAAAGGCCCGTCCCGCCGGCGTCGTCGAGGAGCTTCCATGACCCACCCGTCCGACACGGGTCCGGCCCCGGTGCTGGCGCTCAGGGGCATCTCCAAGTCCTTCGGCGCGGTACGCGCCCTGCGGGACGTGTCCTTGGAACTGTTTCCCGGCGAGGTGCACGCCCTCGCCGGCGAGAACGGCGCGGGCAAGTCCACCCTCATCAAGACGCTAGCCGGGGTGCACCGACCGGACGCCGGTCACGTACTGCTCGACGGCGAGCCGACCGTCTTCCACGGCCCGGCCGACGCACGCGACGCCGGCATCGCCGTCATCTACCAGGAACCGACCCTGTTCCCCGACCTGTCGATCGCCGAGAACATCTTCATGGGCCGCCAGCCCCGGCGCGCCCTCGGCCGTATCGACCACAAGGCCACCAACGCGGCGACCACCGCCCTGATGCAGCGCCTCGGCGTCGACCTCGACCCGGAGCGCCCGGCGCGCGGCCTGTCCATCGCCGACCAGCAGATCGTCGAGATCGCCAAGGCACTCTCCTTCGACGCCCGCGTCCTGATCATGGACGAGCCGACGGCGGCCCTGACCGGAAGCGAGGTGGCCCGGCTCTTCGGAGTCGTTCGCACGCTGCGCGAACAGGGCGCGGCGGTGCTGTTCATTTCCCACCGGCTGGAGGAGATCTTCCAGATCTGCCGGCGGGTCACCACCCTGCGCGACGGCGCCTGGATCGCGAGCGAGCCGCTGGCCGGGATGACCGAGGACGATCTCGTACGCCGCATGGTCGGCCGCGATCTGGATGAGCTGTATCCCAAGCAGGACGTCAAGCCCGGAGAGGTCGCCCTGAGCGTACGGCGGCTGACCCGCGAAGGCGTTTTCACGGATGTGTCGTTCGACGTACGGCGCGGGGAGATCGCCGGTCTCGCCGGTCTCGTCGGCGCCGGCCGTACCGAAGTGGCGCGAGCCGTCTTCGGTATCGACCGCTGGGATGCCGGCGAGGTGGAGGTCGACGGCAGGACGCTGACCAACGGCGCGCCCTCCACCGCCATGGCCGCCGGGCTGGCCCTTGTCCCCGAGGACCGGCGCGCCCAGGGGCTGGTGATGGACATGTCCATCGAGCGGAACATCGGCCTGACCGGGCTGCGGACGACCGTGAGGGCCGGGCTCGTGGACCGCGGCGCCGAACGCAGCCGGTCCCTCGACTGGGCCGTCAAACTCCAGGTGAAGTACGCCCGGATCGCCGACGCCGTGTCGACCCTGTCCGGCGGCAACCAGCAGAAGGTCGTCCTCGCCAAGTGGCTGGCCACCGGCCCGAAGGTGCTGATCGTCGACGAGCCGACCCGTGGCATCGACGTCGGTACGAAGGCCGAGGTGCACCGGCTGCTGAGCGAGCTGGCCGCCGACGGGGTGGCCGTCCTGATGATCTCTTCCGACCTGCCCGAGATCCTCGGCATGGCCGACCGCGTGCTCGTCATGCACGAGGGCCGCCTCACCGCCGAGATCCCGCGCTCCGAAGCCACCGAGGAAACCGTGATGGCCGCAGCCACCGGGAGGGCCGCGTGAGCGACGCACGTATCGAAACCCTCTGCGCGCAGCGCAGCCGGTCGAGGGCGGCTTCGGGAGGCGGGCAGGACACCGGGCCGCAGACGAACACGATGCCCGCACCTCTGCGCCGCACGGGCTCAGACGAGGGCACCCCCCAAACGAAGTCCTTGGGGGAGAACGAAAGGGGTGCAGCATGACGGTGACCACTCCCCACGCCCCCGTCGCCGAGGTGTCCAAGTCCAGCGGCACCCGGCTGGTCGACCGCGTCTTCAAGATGCGCGAACTCGCCATCCTGGTCGTGTTCCTGGTGATGATCGCCGTCACCCAGGCGGACAACAGCGAGTTCCTGTCCGAGCAGGGCATCAAGGACCTGTTGCTGAACGCGACCATCCTGGTGCTGGTCGCCACCGGCCAGTCCCTGGTGGTGATCACGAGGAACGTCGACCTGTCCGTCGGCTCCACACTCGGCATCAGCGCCTTCGCCGCCGGAACCTATCTGCACGGCGGCGGCAACCCGGTTGTCGCGATCGTCCTCGCCGTCCTGCTCGGCGTCGCCTTCGGCTTGCTGAACGGGCTGCTCGTCAGCCTCGGTCAGGTGCCGGCGCTCGTCGTGACCCTCGGCACGCTCTACATCATTCGCGGCATCGACTCCATCTGGGTCGGCTCCCGCCAGATCACGGCGGCCGATCTGCCCGGGGGATTCGTCGACTTCGGGTCCGGCGGCATCTCGGCGGTTCCCTGGCTGGCCCTCATCGCCCTCGCGGTCCTGGTCGCGACGGCGTACTACCTCAAGCACTTCGGCAGCGGACGCGAGCTGTACGCGCTCGGCTCCAACCCCGAGGCCGCGCGGCTGGCCGGCATCCCGGTGCGCAAGCGGATCCTGGCCGCGTACACCTTCTGCGGCGGCCTCGCGGGGCTCGCGGGTGCGCTGTACCTGGCCCGGTTCGGCAACGTCGACTCCGGGACAGGCAGCGGCTACGAACTCACCGTCGTCAGCGCGGTCGTGGTCGGCGGTGTCGTCTTCACCGGCGGCTCCGGCAGCGTCTACGGCGCGGCCCTCGGCGCACTGCTGCTCACCTCCATCAACAGCGTGCTGCCCGCCCTCGGCGTCAGCTCCGTCTGGGTGCTCGCCATCAACGGCATCCTGCTCCTCCTGGCCATAGCGGTCGACCGGATCGTCGCGCTGCGCGTGGCCGCCGCGCTGAAGAAGGCGGCTGCGAAGAAGACAGCCGTGAAGAAGGGGAACGCCCGCCATGCCTGACACCTTGACGCGCGCGATCCGCTGGGACACCGTCGTGGGCGCGCTCCTCATCGTCCTCCTGCTGTTGTCGTTCGGTTTCGTGGACGGCTTCGGCAACGCCCTCAACCTGTCGTTCCTGATCGGCAACACCCTGCCGATCGCACTGATCGCCCTGCCGATGACCCTCCTCGTGGTCGCGGGGGAGATCGACCTGTCGGTCGCCTCCACGGCCGGCCTGTCGGGCGCCGTCATGGGCAAGCTGTGGAACGACGGCATGGCGATCGAGACGATCATCCCGCTCTGCCTGCTCCTGGGCCTGAGCTGCGGCCTTGTCAACGGCCTCCTGGTGACCCGCCTAGGGCTGCCGTCCCTCGCCGTGACCATCGGCACCCTCGCCGCCTACCGGGGCATCGCACAGATCGTGCTCGGCTCCGACGCGGTGACCGACTTTCCCACGCAGTACCTGGACTTCGCGGCCGGACGCATGGGGAACACCTTCCTCCCGCAGGCGTTCCTGCCCTTCCTGGTACTGCTCGCGATCGCAGTGGTCGTCCTGCACGCCACCCCGTTCGGCCGGTCGCTGTTCGCGGTCGGCGCGAGCGAGGAGGCCGCCCGGTTCGCCGGCATCCGGGTCAAGCGGGCCAAGCTCGTCCTGTTCACCGCGACCGGCTTCATGGCCTCGCTCACCGGCATCTTCTGGGCACTGCACTACGCCAGTGCCCGCTACGACAACGCCACCGGGCTCGAACTCTCCGTCGTCGCGGCCGTGCTGCTCGGCGGTATCGACTTCGACGGCGGCAAGGGCACCCTCGGCGGCGCGATCGCGGGCGTGTTCCTGCTCGGCGCGCTGCAGAACGTGATGAGCCTCCTGAACGTCTCCGCCCAGTCCCAGATCGTCGTCACCGGCGTCCTGCTCGTGGTCTCCGTGCTCGGCCCCCGGGTAGCGCGGCAGATCTCCCTCGCGAGGGCGGGCCGCCAAGCCGCCTCTTCGCCGACCTCGTAACTCTGCTCACCCTCGTAAAGGATCTTCACCATGCGCAAGTCTTCGATCCGTCGTTCCTGTGCGGCCGTCGCCGCCGTCGCCTCCCTCGCGCTCGCCGCCACCGCCTGCGGCGGCACCACGAAGAAGGACGTCTCCAGCGAGACCAGCGGCTCGGCCGCCTCGTCCGGCAAGGCCGACCCGAACGCGGCCCTCAAGAAGGGTTTGACCGTGGGCTTCCTGCCCAAGCAGGTCAACAACCCCTACTTCACCTCCGCCGACAACGGCGGCAAGAAGGCCCTCGAAGAGCTGGGCTCCAAGTACAAGGAGGTCGGGCCGAGCAGCGCCACCGACACCAGCGGCCAGGTGAGCTACGTCAACACGCTCACCCAGCAGCAGGTGAACGCGATGGCCGTCTCCGCCCAGGACCCGGGCGCCCTGTGCACCGCGCTCAAGCAGGCCATGAGCAACGGCATGAAGGTCGTCACCTACGACTCCGACACCAAGCCCGAGTGCCGCGACGCCTTCGTCTCGCAGGCCAGCGCCGAGGACCTGGGCCGCACCGAGGTGCAGTTGCTCGCCGAGCAGATCGGCTACAAGGGCGAGATCGCGATCCTGTCGGCCGCGCAGACCGCGACGAACCAGAACACCTGGATCGGCTACATGAAAGACGAGCTGAAGGACCCGAAGTACAAGAACATCAAGCTCGTCAAGGTCGCGTACGGCAACGACGACGCCCAGCAGTCCTTCCAGCAGACCCAGGGCCTGCTCCAGCAGTACCCGAACCTGAAGGGGATCATCTCCCCGACCACCGTCGGCATCAAGGCCGCCGCCCAGTACCTGTCCGGCTCCAAGTACAAGGGCAAGGTCAAGCTGACCGGCCTCGGCACCCCGAACGACATGCGCCAGTACGTCAAGAACGGTACCGTCGAGGGCTTCGAGCTGTGGGACCCGGCCAAGCTCGGCGACCTGGCCGCCCGTACCGCCGTCGCCCTGGTCTCCGGGCAGATCACCGGCAAGGAGGGCGAGACCTTCAAGGCCGGCGACACCACGTACACCATCGGCAAGGACGGCGTGATCAGCCTCGGCAAGCCGACCGTCTTCGACGCCAAGAACATCGACCAGTTCAACTTCTGATCCGGGAGCGGTACTTCATGCAGCGGGTCTGTTTCCTCCTCAAGGTCCGAGAGGACCGGATCGCCGAGTACCGCGAACGTCACGCCGCCGTGTGGCCGGAGATGCTCGAAGCACTCTCGGCCGCCGGCTGGCACAACTACTCGCTCTTCCTGCGCGACGACGGTTTGCTCGTCGGCTACCTGGAGACCGAGGACTTCGAGGCCGCCCTGGCCGACATGGAGGCCACCGAGGTCAACGCCCGCTGGCAGGCCGAGATGGGCCCCTTCTTCGAGTCCCTCGACGGGGTCCGCCCCGACGAGGCGATGAAACCGCTCACCGAAGTCTTCCACCTCGCCTGACCGCTCCCCGCCCCTCGCTCCGTTCCCTCGCACTCCCTCGCCCCGCACCTCGCCAGCCTATGGAGTCCCCGAGATGAGACGACGCACCCTGGTGGCCGGCGCCCTCCTCGGAGCCGCGGCGACTCCCGGCCCTTCGGTCAGCCGGCACCACCACGCTCGACAGCCAGGCCCTGTTCTTCGTCTCGTACAACGGTCTGGTGAACAACAACTCGATGTCCCCGGGCGCTTCGGCCAGTGCACCACCGATTACGTCGGCGACCGCACGGCAGACGGCCGCGCCTTCCACGTCCGCAAGAACTCCCCCGGCAGCTGGGAGAAGACCGAGATCCCGGTCGCCCTGAACTCCAGCCAGCGCACCAAGCTGGTCCTCGACAAGTACGACAACGCTACCCACGTGACCGGGTCTGTTCCGCTGGGCGGTGACGGTAATGTGAAAGCCGGCCCGCCGCCCCTCGTCTTCCTGGAGGTCCCAGCCTGATGGCCCAGTCGGTGGGTATCAAGGATGTCGCCCGCGCCGCCGGAGTCTCCGTGGGCACCGTTTCGAACGTCATCAACCGTCCGGACACGGTCGCCTCGGAGACACGTGGCCGCGTGCTGTCCGCGATCGACCGGCTCGGCTATGTGCGCAGCGAGTCGGCCCGCCAACTGCGGGCCGGGCGCAGCCGCATCATGGGGCTGCTGGTCCTCGACATGGGCAACCCGTTCTTCGTGGACGTGGCCCGGGGAGCCGAGCGGGCCGCCCGCGAGGCCGGGCTCGGCGTGATGGTCTGCAACAGCGCGCAGAGCGCCGCCGAGGAGGCGGAGTACCTGGCGCTCTTCGCCGAGCAGCGGGTACGCGGCGTGCTGCTGACCCCAGCCGACGCCACCGGCCGCAACATCGATGTGTTTCGCCGCCACGGCATCCCGTTCGTGCTGGTCGACCGGGTCGCCGAGGGCATCACCGAGTGCTCGGTCTCGGTCGATGACGTCGCGGGCGGCGCCCTGGCCGTACGACATCTGGTCGACGCCGGGCACCGGTCCATCGCGTACGTCAGCGGTCCACCCGGATTCAACCAGGTCAGGGACCGCCGTACGGGCGCCCTGAACGCGCTGGCCGAGGCCGGGCTCGGTCCCGAGGCCCTGCGGGAACTGCCGACCGGGAGCCTCGACGTCGCCGCGGGCCGCGACGCCGGGGCCAGGCTTCTCGGCCTCGCCGACCGCCCGACCGCCGTGTTCTGCGCCAACGACCTGCTCGCGCTCGGCGTACTGCAGGCCATGTACGCGGCCGGGATAAGCGTGCCCGACGACCTCGCCATCGTCGGCTACGACGACATCGAGTTCGCCGCGGCGGCCGCCGTGCCGCTCACCTCCGTACGGCAGCCGGCCGTCACCATGGGTGCGCTCGCCGCGGAGCTCCTGCTGGAGGAGACGGAGGCGGAGGCGGGGCAGCGGGGGCACGAGCACCGGCGGGTCGTACTCCAGCCCGAGTTGGTGGTGCGCCGCTCCAGCCTGGCGGCGCGCTGAGCCGGTCCCTTACTCGCTGCCCGCGACGAGGCCTGACGGGGGCGCCGCCGCGGGGGCCTGGGAGAGAGCCTGGGCAAGGGCCCTGAGGTTCTTGCACCCCCGGGTCGGGGGCAAAGCCGCGTCCGGGGGGCGAAGGCGCGTCCGAGAGAAGGCGCGTCCGAGAGTGGAGGGGTGAAGCCCGCAAGGGGTGCAGTGGGCAGCGGCCACCTGGCGGGGTCGAAGGACCGGGCGCCCGACGGACCGGGCCAACGCGCCATTAGTCTGCGGCCATGACCGAGTCGCACAACGACCAACTCAAGCCCATGCCCGACGACTGGCGGCGCGCCCTCGCCGTCGTCGCCCACCCCGACGACCTCGAATACGGTTGCGCGGCGGCGATCGCCGGGTGGATCGACGACGGTCGTGAGGTCGCGTACGTCCTCGCGACCCGCGGCGAGGCGGGCATCGACTCCCTGGAGCCTGCCCTGTGCGGTCCGCTGCGCGAGCGGGAGCAGCGGGCGAGCGCGGAGGTGGTCGGCGTGTCCACGGTGGAGTTCCTCGACCACCGGGACGGCGTCATCGAGTACGGCACAGCGCTGCGCCGGGACATCGCTGCCGCCATCCGCCGGCACCGCCCCGAACTGGTCCTCACCCTGAACCACCGCGACACCTGGGGCAGCGTCGCCTGGAACACTCCGGACCATGTGGCCGTGGGTCGTGCCACGCTGGACGCGGCCGCCGACGCCGGCAACCGCTGGATCTTCCCGGAACTCGCGGAGCAGGGACTTGAGCCCTGGAACGGCGTCCGCTGGGTCGCCGTGGCCGGCTCCGCGACGCCCACCCACGCGGTGGAGGCGACACCGGGTCTGGAGCGCGCGGTGCGCTCGCTGCTCGAACACCGCACGTACATCGAGGCGTTGACCAAGGAGGACCCCGAGACATACGCACGGTCCTTCCTGACCGCGAACGCCCAGGCCATGGGCGAGCGCTTCGGCGGCAGGCCGGCCGTGGCGTTCGAGCTCTTCAACCGTTAGCCGGCGAACAACACTTCAACGGGGCGTGATCGGCATGTTCTGAATGGCCCCCGGCGCCCACACGGACGGCTCATCGAAACGGGGATCGATGAACGACAAGCAATTGCTGGCGGACCGCTTTCAGGAGCATCGCGGGCATCTCAGAGCCGTGGCCTACCGCATGCTCGGCTCGCTGAGTGAGGCCGACGACGCCGTACAGGAAGCCTGGCTGCGGCTGAGCCGTTCCGACATGAGCGAGGTGAAGAACCTCGTCGGCTTGCTCACCACCGTCGTCGGCCGGATCTGCCTCGACATGCTCCGCTCCCGTACC
>CBFHCJ010000040.1:0-20099 GCA_965654005.1 uncultured Streptomyces sp.
GAACAGCCGCAGGTGCGGGCCTCGCAGCCCCTCCTTCTCGGCGATCTCGATGATCACCGGGGTGCGGGGATCGCCCTCCTTGTGCACCGGGTGTCCGAGGCCGGGGACGAACTGTCCCAAGGCTCGCCGATTCCGCACCGCCTCCCGGGCGAGGTCATCCCATTCCGCGTCCGTGCGGGGAACCGGCACACCGTGAGTCTTGGCCGCCTCGTCCAGCGTGCGGGACAGGAAGCGGCCGGTGTCCTCGGTGACGCCCAGGAAGCGTGAACCGCCGCCGAGCAGCCCGGCGGCCAGCGCGCCCTGGAGCGAGTCGGGGGCACTGAGATAGGTGAGCCGGGCGGCGATGGCCGTCGGGGTGAAGCCGTGGTCGGCGAGGGCGGCCAGCACGGTCTCGAAGACGCGGGACTCTCCGGTGGTGGGACGCCGTTTGGCCACCAGCCAGAAGGCCAACTCGCCGAACGAGACCTTTCCCAGGAAATCAGCCGCGAGGTCATGCCCCAGCAGCCGGATCGTGTCGGCGTCCGATGTGCCGAGGCCCGTCGGATACTGCGCACTCATCTCTTGATCCACCATGTCTTCACTCCGCGCCGGATGCCGTCATGCGGACAATCGTCCGCTGTGCAAACGGTACGTGCGCCGGGGTGCGTCTGACAACCCGGGCCGCCGCGAAGCAGTGGGGTTCGGGGAAGGGTGTGAAACGAGTTGCACATCCCCACTTGACAGCCGCGTCTCGGCTGGCCATCGTGATGCACGGCGGGTCCATGACCGCACTGCGGATGAATGTCCGAATGACGGTTGGTGAGGTCGGAGGCATTCGGATGCTTGACCTGACCGAGAGTGCGGTCTCCCTGGTCACCAACGACCCGGCCGCCGCCGACTTCTTGTCGGCGGAACGGCATGGATTCCCGGACAGCGTCGATGCCCTGGCCGTGGTCGTTGGGCGAAGCCTTCGGTCTCTCCCGTCATGGGGGCAACAGGCGGCCATGCCCACTGCGGGCAACGGCCGACTGAGCCGCCTTGGCCACGACGGTAACCACCTGGACCGGAAACGGAGCAGTATGGGAAGCGGGACAACGATGACCAGCGGCGATCTCTGTGCCCGACTGACCGGGCCAGAGGCGCACACGCGTCCCACGCTGGAGGTGCCCACGCGTCCCACGCCGCCGTTTCAGCCGCTGCCGGCCCATGGCATGGGACACCGCGACACCGCCGAGTTGCACCGGCCCGTCGGGGAGTGCCGGCCCTGGGCGGGACGCGGAAACCCCTCTTATGAAAACCACCCGATCACCAGCGGCGGAGTCGCCGACTGGCTCACGTGCTGCGAGGAGCGCTCATGGCGAAACTGGTAGCGGTCCTGGCGACCACGCACCATCCCTTCTACTACCGGACGAGCACCCTGCCGCCCGAACAGCGGCCGGACTTCGCCCACGCATGGGTGCGCAAGGTCGAGACCTACCGCGAGACCTTGACGCGGGTGCGGCCCGATGTGCTGGTCATGGTGGGTTCGGACCATTTCCATCAGTTGTGGTTGGACAACATGCCGCAGTTCCTGGTGGGTAAGGCTCCGTTCTACGACGCGAACTTCCACAATGAAGAGCGGGAGTTCGGTCTGCCCAAGATGCTGCTGAAGGGTCATGAGGACCTGTCGGCATACATGCTGCGGGAGGGCCTGGACAAGGGCTTCGACCTGGCGTTCAGCAATGAGTTGCGGATCGACCACAGCATCACATGCCCGATCATCACCGTGCGGCCGGAGAACGATCTGCCGATCGTGCCGATCTTCACGAACATCTTCGCGCCGCCGCTCCCGCAGCCGAAACGCTTCGTGCAACTCGGCCGGGCCATCCGCGAAATCATCGACTCCTGGCCCAGTGAATTGCGCGTCGCGGTCATCGGCACCGGACATCTCTCCCTGGAACTCGGCGGACCCCGCCAGTTCGGACCGCACGGCCCTGACCCGGAGTTCGACGCCAGGGCCGTGAGCTGGATCGCTTCCGGAGACATCGAGGGCGCGCTGTCCGAAGTCACCTTGGAAAGCCTGTGGAAGCCGGGCAACGCCACCCACGGCTTCATGGACTTCCTGCTGATGATGGGCGTCGCCGGGGAACGCGCGGCCGACTATGCGGACAGCCTCGACCTGTACCACACGATGGAGGCCTACTTCACCTGGTACCCGAACGGAGCGGACGTATGAGCAAGTACCTGCTGAACAAGTTCCTCTTCGACGTCGACCGCGACCCGGAGCTGACCGAGGCGTACCGCGAGGATCCGCGCGCCCTGGTCGAACGCTGGGAGCGCGACTACATGAGGGTCCTCACCAGCGTCCCAGCGGAGAACACCACCTGGACTCAGTTGTCCGACGAGGAGCGCGAGGCACTGGCGACCCACGACTACGTGGCGATCCAGGAGTTCGGTGCGCATCCCTTCCTCACCCTCACGCTTTTCATCGGGCTCTTCGAGCGCGACTACGCCGAGCCGCTGGGATTCCAGCGCGAGTACGCGAGGAAACTCGCGCACTGGACCCTGCCCTACCCGGACATAACCACCTGACGTTCCCGGTCTCTGCTCACCCGATCCACACGAGCTGGTCAGCGTTCCGTGCCCCGGCTCGATTCCGCGAGAAAGAAGAAGTCCCTATGAATCCCCGTCCCGCCGAGACCGAACAGCCAGGACCGCTGGCCGGGCTGGTGGTCGCCGACTTCTCCCGCATCCTGGCGGGACCGTACTGCACCATGCTGCTCGCCGATCTCGGCGCCGAAGTGATCAAGGTAGAGGGGCCGGGCGGCGACGACACCCGCACCTGGCTGCCGCCGGTACGCGACGGGGTCTCCACGTATTACCTCGCCATCAACCGCAACAAGCGCTCCATCACACTCGACTTCAAGGACCCCGCAGACCTGTCCCTCGCCCAGGAACTCGCCGCGCGGGCCGATGTCCTGATCGAGAACTTCAAGCCCGGTGGGCTCACTCGGTTCGGCCTCGACTACGAGACCACGCGGCGCCGCAACGAGAATGTCGTCTACGCCTCGATCAGCGGTTTCGGCAGCGGCCAAGGAGCCTCGCTGCCCGGCTACGACCTGCTGGTGCAGGCCATGTCCGGCCTGATGAGCCTGACCGGTGACCCGGATGGTGAGCCGTATCGGGCGGGTATCTCGGTCTTCGACGTGATGACCGGTATGCATGCCGCGATCGGCATCCTGTCCGCGCTCAACCATCGCAACAAGACGGGCATGGGGCAGCACGTCGAGGTCAATCTGCTGTCCTCGGCGCTGTCCGCGCTGGTCAACCACACGTCCGCCTACGTCGCCGGCGGTACGGTGCCGATGCGGATGGGCAACGCGCATCCCAGCCTGTTCCCGTACGAACCGCTGCCGACAGCGGACCGGGACCTGATCGTCATCGCCGGCAATGACGGCCAGTTCCGCAAGCTGTGCGTCGCACTCGGCCTCGATGACCTGGCGACAGACGCTCGTTTCCTGCACAACGAGGACCGCACCCGCAACCGTGAGGCACTGCGGCCCTACCTGGTCGACAAGCTCAAGCAGCGCGGTGCGGACGAATGGTTCGACATACTCAGCGCCGCCGGGCTGCCCTGCGGTCCGATCAACTCCGTTCGAGAGGGCGTCGAATTCGCCGAGAAGATCGGACTTGAACCTGTCGTCGAGGTCGGCGAAGGGGACGCCATGGTGCCGTCCATCCGCAATCCGATCAACTTCTCCGCCACGCCGAGCCGTCACATACTGCCTCCGCCCACGGTCGGACAACACAACGACGAGATCCGCGCCTGGCTCAACTCGCCTTTGGATTCCTGAAAACCACGCACCGGCAATGTGCAAAAGAGGCCGGCGTGGAGATGGTCGTGGAGACCTACGGCGTCATCGTCGTCGGCTGATCCCGACCGGCCACATGTCGGCCCTCAAGCTCGGCCACGGCGGCCGCCGCGGCCTGGTCCTGGAACGGTAGGCGGCGGCCTACCAACAGGGTTCAGGCCGCCGGGCCGAGCGTCGGCGCCGCGGACGCCTGCTGCTCGCCGGTGATTCCACCCACAGACGCACCCTTCGTAGGACAGCAGGTGTGTTCAGGGCCGCGAGATGCGGTCAATCCGGAGGGCAAGCTCGACCTGGTGCTCGGCAGCACGGACAACGGCCTGCTCGCAACCTATGGCCCGGAACGGGTCCAGCACATCAGCGACTTCATCGGTCGACGTCGCACCACAGACTCCCGGGGGCGCGGAGCGTTCGTGCCCTGACGCGCCACCGCGCCCCCGGGGCTATCCACTACGGTTCGTGCGCTGCCGGCGACTGTGCAGGAGCGGCAGGAGGCTGTTCGACGCCGAGGGCCGCAAAAACCAGGCCGGACCGCTGCCCAGGTGACCCCGTGGGCCACTCGGTGGCCGAGCGTCTCGAGGGACTGGGCCGCGCCCAGTACGTAAAGCAGTCAGTGAGAGAGGCAAGGACGATGCGTCTGATCATTCACGGAGCCACAGGACGGATCGGCAAGGAGATAGTCGCGGAGGCGCTCGGTCGCGGCCACACGGTGACCGCCTTCGTACGCGACCCGGCCTGTCGGCCGGACGAGCGGGTCGCCGTTCATGTGGGAGATGTCCTCGACGCCGACCAGATCGCCGAGACCAGTGCCGATCACGACGCGGTCATCAGCGCGATCGGCTGGACCGACGGGCAGCCGGAGGATCTTCTGGCCCAGGTGGCGCAGGCCATGGTGACCGCGCTCCGCGGCGAGGACAAGCCTGTGATCGTCGTCGGCGGTGCGGGGACGCTCATGACCGAGTCCGGTCTGCCTTTCTTCGAATCACCCGAGTTCCCAGCGGAACGCAAGGCCAATTCCGCAGCCCAGGCCGCGGCGCTGGAGGTCTACCGCCAGGCCGAAGGCGTCCCCTGGACCTATCTGTGCCCACCGGCCGTGATCGCTCCAGGACCGCGGATCGGAACCTACCGGCTCGGGGCACGCCACCTGCTGAGGGACAACACGGGCCAGAGCCGCATCTCGCTGGCCGACTTCGCCTTCGCGCTGATCGACATCCTGGAAGGACCGGTGACGCCGCAGGGACACTTCACCGTCGCCTACTGAACACGGGGCGAGCCACAACAGCCCTTGATTTAGGACAAGTTCTGTCCGGCGCTCGAGGTGAACGTCGGTGACGGGGATCAAGCGCAGGCCGGCATTGGTGCGTCGGGGCGTCGCGGAATCAATCCCCCGGGTACGAAGGCGAACCGAGTCCGGCCGCCACGTCGGGGCCCGCTACGTGTTCGGTACGGCAGAGACCATCGCGCAGTCGAGCTCCCCGTTCGCGACCATCGTCAGCATGCGCAACGCGGGCAACTGCTGCACCCCGATGTCCAGGCCGGCTTGGCCGCCCGCGAACTCGGCGAGCCATGACGCGAACGGGAGCAGATGGGCACTGGTCTGCAAGGCCCCGATCAGCAGTCGCCCGGACGGTACACCGCGAACATCACGCACCGCCTGGTGCGCCGCGTCGACGGTGGCCAAGTGAAGGGGTTCGCCTTCGAGGCAGGACGGATCGTGCTCGAGGGAGGCGTCGGCAAGATGCTCGACCTGGCGCGCGCCAACCTGCGTAAATCGTCGTCCCTGCTGCCCGTCCACCGCGTCTACCTCAAGGAACGTCATGACATCGACCAGCCCAGCCCCTTCCCAAGGGACGGCCCTGCTCACCGATCCACTGCTCAACAAGGGGACCGCCTTCAAAGCGCGTGAGCGCGCTGAACTCGGCCTGGACGGGTTGCTGCCGCCGGTGACGGAGACGCTTCAGGAGCAGGCGGACCGTGCGTACGAGGCGTTCCTCGCGTACGACAAGCCGCTCAACCGGCACATCTACCTGCGACAGTTGCAGGACAACAACGAGGTGCTCTTCTACCACCTGCTCACCCGGCACCTGGAGGAGATGCTGCCGATCGTCTACACCCCGACGGTCGGCGACGCCTGCCGCCGCTTCAGCGAGATCTACCGCAGGCCACGCGGTCTGTTCCTGGCGTACGAGGACCGGCACCGCTTCCGTGAGATCCTGCGCAACCGGCCGGGCCGCGACGTCGACGTCATCGTCGTCACCGACGGCCAGCGGATCCTTGGCCTGGGCGACCAGGGCCTCGGAGGCATGGGTATCCCGATCGGCAAGCTCAGCCTCTACACCGCCATCGGCGGCATCCACCCGGCGCGTACCCTCCCGATCCTGCTCGACGTCGGCACCGACAACGAGGAACTGCTGGCCAACAAGCACTACCTCGGCCGCAGGCGGCACCGCGTCACCGGCGCCGAGTACGACGAACTGATCGAGGCGTTCGTCTCCGCCGTGGAGGCCGAACTCCCCGGGACCCTGCTGCAGTGGGAGGACTTCGCGACCGCGCACGCCCGCCCGATCCTCGGCCGCTACCAGGACCGGTTGCTGACGTTCAACGACGACATCCAGGGCACCGCGGCCGTGGCGCTCGGCGCGCTGAGCACCGCCACCAAGGTCGCCGGATCGAGGCTGACCGACCACCGCATCGTGGTCCTCGGCGCGGGGTCCGCGGCGATCGGCGTCGCCGACATGATCCGCACCGCACTCGTCGACGAAGGCATTTCCCAGCAGCAGGCGGCCGACCGCTTCTGGTTCGTCGACATGGGCGGCCTGCTGGTGCGCTCCCGTACCGACCTCACGCCCGAGCAGCGGGTCTACGCGCGCGACGACACGGAGGTACGGGAGTGGGGCGCGGGTGCGCTTGATCTGGCGCGGGTCGTCGGCGAGGTGAAGCCGACGGTGCTGATCGGGTTGTCCACGGCGCACGGCGCGTTCACCGAGCAGATCGTGCGGACGATGGCCGTCACCATCGACCGGCCGGTGATCCTTCCACTGTCCAACCCGACCTCACACGCCGAGGCCGACCCCGCCGACCTCGCCCGCTGGACGGACGGCAGGGCGTTGGTCGCCGCCGGTTCGCCCTTCCCGCCGCTGAATCTGGACGGACGCGAGGTGCCGGTCGCGCAGGCCAACAACGTCTACGTCTTCCCCGCCATCGGGCTTGCCGTGGCCGCCTGCCGGGCCTCGCGGGTGACCGACCGCATGATGGTGGCGGCGGCGCGGGCCGTGGGGGAGTGCGCGATCCGGGCGGGCCACGACGGGGTGACCCCGTTGCTGCCGCCGCTGGCGGGCATACGGGACGCGGCCGGCGAGATCGCGCTGGCCGTGGCGAAGGCCGCGGTCGAGGACGGCGTCGCACCCGAGGCCACGGAGGCCGAACTGCGTGCCGCGATCTCGGCGGCACAGTGGACACCGCGGTACGCGTCCTGATCGCTGGGCCTTGCACGCCTTCCAGGATCGCACCGTCGAGCGTTCAGGGGACTTGGTCGAGGGCGGCGTGTTTTGCTGATGACCTGTCAGATTTGCCTGAGCGACAGGATGTCGCGGCCTGAGCATGTCTCGTACTGCTGGGCTTGGTGGCGCGGGGCGCGGCGCGCTTGATGCGGACGCGCGGGTAGGAGCCGATACGCATCTTCAGGTGGAAAGTGCCTCCGCACGTGCGGGAACAAGGGCCTCAACAATCCTCATTCTCGCTGATCAGAGCAGGTCAACGGCACCTTTCTGCTACCGGGGCGTAGATGGCCCAATTCCCCTGAATATACCCAGGGTCAGTCACTGCCTGACTCGATCCAACCGAGAGCCGTGAGCTCGTCCACGAGCCGGACGGTGTGCGGAACGGCATCATTGACGTCACAGTCGGCCGCGTCGGCCAGGACGGCGGCCAGCTCCGGCTGCGTGCGCGGCTCGCGGAGCGCTTCCATAATGATGCACGCCGCCTTGTTGACATGGGCCGTCGTGAACGTCCGGTCGTCGATGACTTGGGCGCCTCCGTCAGGTTCCTTCCGTATGTGAAGGAACCCGATGAGTCGTATCGTCCGCTGGGACCCGGACGACGCCACAGGTCGGTCAGAGGGGGTCAAGACGTGCCTCCGTGGAGATGAAGTCGAAGTGCATCCCGGTCAGGCCGTTTCCCACTCCGAGATGGATACCAGCGGCGCCCTCGTTGAGCAGGCAGTTCAGACTCCAGTCCACGCGGTCCGGGGGCAGTACACCCGTTCCGAGAGCGACCTCGGTGATCGCTGTCTGGTATTCCGGTCCGCTCGTGGCATCAATACCCTCTGTCCATGGACCGAAGCCGTCAACGAACCTGTTGTCGCGAAGCGTCACATACAGCGGGCAAGCCTTCCTCATCTCCTCGGCTATTTTGGCCGCCGAGATGAAAAGATCCGCGCGTGTGCCTTTGAGCTCACGGTGTTTCGCGACGAGCACCGAGTCGATCCGAAGCGACCCCGATATCAAAAGATCCGTGTCGATGCGGCCAGCCAGATCCGTCGGCGACATAGCTACTTCAAAGTAGTTCCCGACTGTCGAATGCTCATCGGGTAGCAACGTCAGCCGTGTGCGGCTGGAAAGCTGCAGTGCGTCCGGCAGGCGAAGCTCCAATGCAGTACCGGGCCCCGAAAGAGTAACCTTTCCCGGGGCAAGGAGGAGTTGGGTGATGATACGGCGGTTAGCGGCTACCGAACGGGCGATGTCGATCTCCGCGAATTTTTCGACGGCGTACTTCGCTGTATCCAGGTCGGACGAAAAGGACGCCAAGGACATCCACAGCACGCTGGTCGCGGCCAGTATGTCCCGCAACTCACGGCGTGACGGAAGCCGCTCGTAGTCCAAAGGCACGACGACGGCCCGTGGCGGTGGCACGTCACGGCCGGACAGTACCCCGTCGAACGTCGCGGCCTGTACACCGCTCTCCAGCAGCCAGTTCGCCAGGTCAGGATCGTCAGTGAGGAGAACCCCGTCCTCACCGTCGAAAACGGACCGAATGTTCTCCCGCAGACCGTCACGCATCGGCCACTCCGCCCATGAGGGATTCGGCGTCCTCGTTCTGAGGCACCAGCGCCGCGAGGCAGGGACATGACGGTATGTCGCCCAGGTGACTCTTCAGCACGCGCTCGCTCTTGCGCTGCACACCTGAAGCGGGGCTGTGCCCCACGTTCCCGTCTGGCAACTGCAGGGCGCGACCGTACACATCTCCGTCGCTAGCGATCCCCTCGGCGACCCATATACGTCTCGACACTTCTTTCTGGCCCCTCGTTACGACACCACGCATGGTATGAGTGCGGCCGAAACTGACCGAGGTCGGATTCGACCGCACCGTGCAACGCTCAGGAACTTAGATCCCGTTGTATATGATCGCGTGGAGCGCCTTCGGGGCCGCGCCTTCGAGTACGATGCCGCTCGCACCCTGATCATCGTCCAGGGATCCGGTCAAGGTGATTGCCGGAGCCTCAAGGCTCCCTACCATCAGGGTTTCTTCGATGACGATTCGGGTCACTTTCACACCTCCGTGTGGGGTGAGCGATAGCCGGTACCGATCCGGCCGTGCACATCTTGCCTACCACATGCGACAGTTGACAATAGGCTCGCTCGAAGTTTGTGACGGGGCACTCAGTTACCCTCGATCTCTCGTGCCGGTCTGCCGACGGAGTTGACAGACCGTTTCTTTTCGCATTCTGTTTCTGATGGCGGGCATGCCAACTGCCCGTCTGTCGCGTCGGGTGGGCGCCGGGTTTCGCGGCTCGGGGTCCTCAGTGTCCGCCACGTCCAGAGTGGTGCCGTCCAGTGCCACCAGCCGCCGCCCCCGATACCAGGCGCCCGCCACTGGCCGGCACACCTGCGTAAACAGCGCCCGCAGCGGCTCCGGGCCGAGCCGGGCAGCGCCCGGGAGATCGCCGCGGTGGTTGGGCACCTCCCACGACTCCGCCACCGGCGCAAAGCCATCCCCTCCACCAGCAGCCGCGAGACCTCCTCATACGCCTGTTCCGAGAACAGCGGCCCAGGGTTGACGAAAGACATAGGGGCACCCCCGGCCACAAGGTACAAGCAACTCACCCCAAAGTCAGCGGCGTTGGGTCTTGACTACGACTTCCGCGGGCCAGCATCATCTCCACAACCCCATGGAAGTGGACGGGAAGCGATAATGCGGCCACGCGCATTGCTGATGATCTCCGCTCGACACCGGTAGCCGTTGCACAGCAGCGAAACCGTATCCGTACGCCATCCTTCCGACCGGGATCGACCCACTGATCACTCCAGGCACCAGCCCCCACCACACCACCAACTTGGCAACGCCGCGCAAGGATGCTTTCTGGGTGGCGGGCAGTTATGAATTTCCACCTAGGCGAAGCCGAATAACTAGACCGAGAGCGTTCAAATTATCTGGCTGTCGATTTGGCATCTCCCATCATCCGCTTTCGGCTAGTCCGGTTGTTCCTCGCAGATCTTGTTTCCCGTAGCAGGTTAGGAGATGTGATATTATGGCAGGTTTCGCGCGATGACCAAGACACCCGTCACCTTGAATCTGACGTCGCCCCGTATTGCGGAACCGACCGCCAGTCAGCGCGCAGCGTGTACTGTCGCGCTAATCAACATGCCCTTCGTCTCCATCTACCAGCCGTCTCTTCAACTCGGTCTCCTCAAATCGCTTGCTACTGGCGCAGGTTTTTCGACCGAGACTTTCTACTTCAACCTTGAATTCTCCCAGCTGATGGGAAGCCGAGCCTATGAGCAGATGGCGCATCATCGCGGGCGTATGTTCGGAGACTGGCTCTTTTCTGTCGCGGCATTCGGCGACGAGGCACCGGATTCGAATGGTGAAATGCTGGATCGCTTCTCGGATGAGACCGACGCACTGCTGGCTGATCTGAAGTTCACGCGCGAGCAGCTCATCAGCATCAGGAACAACGATGTCCCCAGTTTTATCGATTCGATGCTGGAGACGGTTGACTGGGGTAAGTTCCGTGTCGTCGGGTTCACGTCCACCTTCCAGCAGAATGCGGCGTCATTCGCGCTGGCATGGCGTATTAAGCGCCGCTTTCCATCGGCTCTGATCATATTTGGAGGGGCAAATTTTGAGGGCGAAATGGGAAGGGAGCTGATGACTCGATTGGACTTCATTGACTTTGCATTCGACGGTGAATCCGACGAATCTTTTCCAGAGTTCCTCAAAACGCTTGCCGCCGGAGGTGACCCAGCTGAAGTAGCTGGAGTCGTAGCAAGTAGTAGGCACGCCTCGAACTTTCCAAAAGCGGCCAGTAGAAGCAGACCTCCTGTCGATCAGCTGGACCGCCTTCCTATTCCTGACTTCGGGGATTACTTCGATCGTGCCTTGAGTCTCGGGGTGATCTCGGAGGAATCGCGCCGACTCGTCTCCTTGCCATTTGAAAGTTCTCGTGGGTGCTGGTGGGGTCAGAAGCATCATTGCACCTTCTGCGGTCTCAACGGATCAACGATCGGCTTCCGGTCCAAGTCGTCGTCCCGTGTGCGGCATGAACTTGCTTCGCTGGCAAAGTCCTACGGAAGTTTGCGCTTCGAGGCCGTCGACAACATCCTTGACATGAAGTACTTCACCGACCTTCTCCCTGAACTTCAAGAAGAGGGTTTCAACTATCAGTTCTTCTATGAGGTGAAATCGAACCTGACCCGGGAAAAGGTTAAGGCGCTGCGCGACAGCGGCGTCGTACACGTGCAGCCGGGGATCGAATCCTTGGACAGCAGGGTGCTCAAGCTGATGCGCAAGGGCATTACCGGACTACAGAATGTCAATATGCTTCGGTGGGGCCTGTACTACGGCATCGATATTGCGTGGAACATCATTTGGGGGTTTCCTGGCGAAGAGGCCGTATTCTATGAGGAGCAGCTCGAGACGATGCGCAAGCTACGGCACCTGCAACCTCCCACCAGTACCAGCCGCATTTGGATGGAAAGGTATAGTCCGCTCTTCTCGGATCGGGATTCATTCGTCGCCAAGTTTGTGAGAGCCGAGGAGAGTTATTCGTACGTGTATCCTGCCGGGATCGACCTCAATCGCGTCGCCTACTTCTTCGACTACGAGATGGAGGATTCGCTGCCAGATGAAACGTATGAGCCGATCCGCGACGAGGTTCGGGCGTGGCAGGAGTCATGGCGGCAGTCGGTGAAACCGTCACTTCTGTTCTGGTCGTCTCCAGGCCAGATCCTGATCGATGACTTCCGTGATCACGAGAACAAAAGGTCGTACAAGTTCTATGACGACTCGGCTGAAATCTACCGGGTGTGTAGCGACCGTCCGATCAATGCCCGACAGGTGAAGAAAGCACTCTCCCTCAGTCGACCCGTTGAAGAAATCGAGGAAGTTCTCTTCGAGTTCGAACGACGGGGACTCCTACTGTGTGAGAACGGCTCTTTCCTGAGCCTCGCCCTTCCCGCGAAACCGCAGCCGCCGACGCTGGTGACTCCAAAACAGTGGCCGGCACTCGGGTTGAACCAGTAAAATCACAATTTCGGCGGAGTCACGTGACGTCCGGTTCATGACGTTCTGCCAGTTCAGCAGCCCGGCAAGGCAACAGGCACGACCTGAGATCACGGAGTTCCCGACGCCCTGTGATCCCGCCGGAAGACGATTGCTGCCGAGGCATCAGATGGCGGGCAGCAACGCCCGGTTAATCTCGATTCGTCAGCGCCTGTGATTGCCTGACGGCCTGTCGGTTCGCCCCGTTTGTTCCGCGTAATCGCGGGCGGGGCCTTCGCGTGTCGCTGCGGCTGCGCCCGGGTTCCACGGCACCCGGAGGTCGTGCGGGGTACTCCTTCTCTTGTTTCGTAGGGGCTGTTGGCTGTGGTCAGGTAATGGCTGGCAGGGCGGTCAGTCGCTGCCAGCAGGTGGTGAAGGCCGTGGCCCAGGGCCAGGTCGTCTCGATCCGCAGCCAGCGGCGGCGGGCGTGGTGGGTGAGGCGGGCGGGCAGGTGGTAGAGGCGGAAGCGTATGGTGTCCGGCTCGGCGTCGGCCAGGCCGTCGATGTCGTGCAGGGCCAGCAGCCGTACCCACGCGTCGAGGTCGGCGGCGAGGTTCGCGGCGAGCGTCCATCCGCGATTCACTTCCCATGAGGCGGAGGGCAAGTTGTCCAGTCCCATGGCCTTGTTCGTGCGCACCCGGTCTTCCACTGAGGCGTGTGAACGGTGCAGCACGTCCAGGAACTGGCTGTGTCCCGAGCCGGCGATGCCCCACATGTGACGGATGTTGGTCGCGGTGATGCAGTAGCGCCAGCCGGTCTTCTCCTCGAACGCGGTCAGTTTCTTCACGTGCCGCCGGGTCGGACGCACCCGGCGCACGATCAGCCGCATGCCTTCGGGCCATCCGTCGCGGGTGTTCAGCCCGGTCAGTTCCGCGACGAAGTAGCCCTCCTGGAGGCTGCCGTCCTGGTGCACGGAGGTCTCCCAGGCGGTCTCGGGCAGCCGGGCGATGGCCTGCTCGTCGTCTTCGGTGATCTTCCAGCCGACGGTGTAACGGACGGTGCGCCGCGTGGTGTAGCCGCGGGTCTGGATCTCCAGGAACAGCCGGATGCCGCTGACCTGGCCTTGCGCCTCGGTGAAGCGGGCGTTCAGGCGGTGGGCCTGCTTGCGGCAGTTCGGGCACCGGCCCGGGCGGGCCGTCGACACCGCCTCCACCACCAGGATGCCGGAGGAGTCGCTCACGCCCTCCACCCGCACATCGATCCCGGGAAACAGCACATCCTCAACCGTCTTGCTCGCCACGGCAGGAAGTACGCTGCCGAAACGATCCCGCGTTCCCGCCGCTGAACCTGGCCGTCGGCGATGAGTCGGCTCACGCCACTCACTCCGGCGCAACCGTTTTGTCGGTCGGCAAGAGCCTCTGACCGCGAACGCGGTGTCGCAGTGGTCGCTTTGCAACCACTCAACCCCGTGCGCCGGTGGGCGTGCATGTGCACACTGTTGCCCATGATCTCCATAAGGAAAGCCGCAGCCGCGCTGCTCGCTGCCGCGGCCACTCTGTCAGCGACAACCCCCACCGCGACTGCCGCCCCCGACGAGACGCTGTTCCGGGAGAACTTCGACAGCCTCCCGCTCGGCCCGCTGACCACCGGGCACACTTGGACCACCGATGTCTCGGACGGCGCGCTGACTGTCGAACGCAGTGCCCCCGGCCATGGCCGGGAACTCAACATCCACACCGCCGGCAACGGCCGCGCCTTCCTGAAAATCACCGGGCTGCACCCTCCCGGCAACAGCCTCTGGGCCCGTCTGCGTCTGCGTGTCGACGCCTTCCCGACCGCTCCGGACTGGGCCCACTGGACGATCGCCGAGGCGGCCGGCGCCGACTCGCCGACCCTGGTCCGCCCGCTCGGCGGCCAATACGTCCCGACGGAGGACACGAACCTCTGGGGCGTCGGCTCCGATCTCGGCCCCACCGGCGACTGGACCGACTGGCAGACCTCCGCCCCCGCAACAGCAGGCGGCTGGCAATGCGTCGAATTCCACCTCGACGCCACCGACAACCGGGTCACCGTCTACTTCAACGGCGTTGAGCAGCCCGACCTGACGGTGTCCACAACGCACCACGGCGGCACGGCGGACGACTTCGTCTTCCCCACCTTCCACAGCATCAAGCTGGGCTGGCAGCTCTACCAGCCCGACCCGACCCCGGCCTCGTACAACATGCGGATGGACGACATCGTCCTACGCACCAAGCGGGTGGGCGGTTGCTCACGATAAGTAGTCGACGGCACCGCCCCTGATCGCCAAATGGAGAATTCCTCATCAACAACGGATCTGCTGATCAAGGAGGGAGAGTTCGGCAAGGTCCACGTCCGCTTGAGCAAGGGCAGCCGCGGTTGCAGGCCGAAACCGCGTTAGCCTCGATCGCTCATGAGGGCCCGTCAGCTTGCTGACGGGCCCTTTGTGGTGAGTGTTGGTGGGGATTTTCGAAGTCTGGGCAGGCTGATGGCCCGGTTGTCGCGTCGGGTGTGTGCCGGGTTCCACGGCTCCGGTGGGCTGGTGCTGCTCGCAGGGGCGGAACGTATTGGTCAGCCGGGGTTCGGGAGGGCGTGGAGCCGGTCCAGGGCATCGGTGATCACCTCGGACCAGGGCCAGTGCTTGGCCAGGCGGAGGTAGCGGCGGCGGCCGGTGGTGATGAGTTGGGCGGCGGTGGAGAACAGCCGAAGCCGCAGGCTGCGGGGCTCCCACAGGGGGACTTGGCCGGTCAGGGCGAGCAGGTCGAGGGCGATCTGGACGATCTCCAGCTAGATCTGGTTCTGCGCGGCGCCGTGGAGGGGGAGGTTTTGCAGGCCGGTGGCGCGGGCGGCGCGGATGCGGTCCTCGCCGCGGGCCCGCTGGCGGTGGCGCAGTTCGAGGGTGGCGATCGCCTCGCCCGCCGTGTTGGTGGCAAAGCAGGTCAACCGCATGCCGTCGGCGTCGGTGAAGCGCAGTTGGGCGCCGGGGTGCGGCCGTTCCTTAGGTCGTATCCGCTGCGGAAGCAAGGCACCTTTCTGGTGGTTGAGCGTACAGGGTGGGACCGTCGGCTGTCGGTGGTGGCTGACGGGAAGGGGCTGATCGGGCATGCCGGGGCGTTGCTGCTGCGCCGGTGCGCGGACGGGACCGGGCTGACGGGGGCGCTGGCGAAGGTGCTGCCGTCCAGTGCTGTGGCCGGCTGGCGGGACCGGGCTGGGGTGCTGGTGCACTTGGCGGTCGCGATCGTGCTCGGGGCGGCGAACATGTCGGAGGCCGAGCAGCTCCAGTTACATCACCGGCCACTGTTCGAGCCCGCGGCATCGGACTCGACCGCCCGCCGCACTCTTGTCGCCCTTGACGAGGCCACCCTGGCGAAGATCGCCAAGGTGCGGGCGAGGGTGCGCCGGCACGTGTGGGGCCTGCTGCTGATGCGGCCGGGCGGCTTCCCCTGGCTGACGGTGGCGGGCAAGTGGCTGCGCGGCTGGATCGTGGTCGACCTCGACGCCACCATGCTGCTGCACCTGCCCCGATTGGACGGCTACGGTGTCGAGCCACGGGTCAAGAACGGCCCGGCCTTGGCCGGCCGTGGCGCCGAGGCCGTGAAGGACGCGATCGCCACCACGATCACCACGCTGCCCGAGCAACTGCGCCGCTCGCTGACCTGGGACCGCGGCAAGGAGCTGGCCCAGCACGCCCAACTGAGCGTCGACACCGGGCTGCAGGTCTACTTCGCCGACCCGCACAGCCCCTGGAAGCGGGGCACCAACGAGAACACGAATGGCCTCTTGCGCCAGTACTTTCCCAAGGGAGCAGACCTGTCGCGATGGGACGCCGACGAGCTCGATGCTGTTGCTCACGCTCTCAACAGCAGGCCCCGGAAAACGCTCGGTTGGAAGACGCCTGCTGAAGCCCTCAACGAGCACCTACTATCAGTCCAGGAAGCCGGTGTTGCGACGACCGGTTGAGTGCAGGCTGACCTGGGCATCACCCGCGAGACGCTGCGGCTGTGGGTGCGAGCGGTCCCGCCGCCGGTAGGCGACCGGTCAGTTTGCCGGGGAGAGAAACTTCCCGGTCATGATGTCGGTGGGCCAGACGATGACGGTCTTTCCGTTCTGCCACTGCAGTTCGGACATGGGCAGCTTCGCGGTGTGGTCCCAGTCGAACTGCACCGGGCCAGCGGGGTAGATCCCGGCGGTCTGGCCGATCGCCTTGTTGACGGTGTTCGCGTCGGTACTGCCGGCCCGGGCGATGGCGTCCAGCAGAACCTTCGCCGCGGTGTAGCTGTCCGCGATGTGCTGGCTCACCCTCTTACCGGACTCCTTCTCGTACACGGCGGCGAGGTTCTTGGCGCCGGGGTAGGGGTAGGACGGGTCCCAGTACGCGCCGACCGCCACGCCGTTGGCGAGGCTGCCCAGTGCCTGCGGGAACTGCGGGGGCTCGGCGCCCTTCTCCATCTGGATGAACTTCGGCTTGTATCCCGTTGTCGCCATCTGTTTGCGGATGGCGATCGCCTGCGGCGTGGCCGCGTCCACCAGCAGGACGTCGGCCCCCGATCCCTCCGCCTGCTGGACCGCAGCGCTGAAGTCGGTGTTGTCGGTCGGGAACTCGACGTTCGCGACGACCTTGTAGCCGTATTGCTTCGCCAGCGGCGGCCACAGTCGGCCGCCGAAGACCGTGCCGTCGGGCCCGTTGTCGTGGAGTATCGCGACCTTCTTGTTCGTGGCAAATTCCTGGGACTTGAGCGTCTCGAAGGAAAGGACGCCCGCGTCGGTCTCGTCGAAGAAGATGTCCCAGGCGTAGCTCCACTTCTTCACCGATGTAAAAACCTGGAGCGTCGCACCGCCGGTCACGAAGGGAACTCTGGCCCGGTCGGCCACCATTGCGCCCGCCGTCACGAGGGAGGATGTACACGAGCCGAGAAGCCCCGAGACCTTATTGCCGCTGATCAGCGTCTGCGTGTTCCGCGAGACCTGGTTGGGGTTCGACTTGTCGTCGAGTATCTTCAGCTCGACCTTGCGCTGGGTCCCGCCTATGTCGATGCCGCCTGCCGCGTTCACCTCGTCGACCGCGTGTTTGTAGCCCCACTTCTGGAAGCCGCCGAAGCCGGCCAGTGCCCCGGACAGGGGCAGCGAGGCACCGATGACGACGGTGTCCCCACCGCTGGATCCGGACGAGCCCGTCTTGAGGACGGTGCAGCCGCTAGCTGCTATGGCCAGCGCTGCCGCGGCGCCGAATGCGACCATGTGGGTGGAGATCAGACGATGCATGCTCATTCCTTGCTTGAAGGCTTCGAACCGTGCGGCGAGCTCCGATGAGCAGTTTCCCCGGAACGTGGACGACCCCGTCGTGACCAACGCTGCGACCTCCCAGCTTTCCTGGTCGGTAGGAGGCTGGGTGTGCGCCATCTCTGCGGCGGGCTCACGTCATGCTGCCCCGGCCAGCAACGGATTCTGCCGGCCCGGCCACGTTCAGGTTGAGGATGGATGGGCCTCAGGCGAGCCGCACGTCACGTGATCATGACCTCGATTCGCTCTGTTCACTACAAGTTAGCCTCGCGCTTTCACGAGGTGGACTGTCCGGCTGGTGATCAAGAAAAGCAGAAAATGGCGCTGACCAGTCTGATCAGAGGCACTTTCTGCGTTGCCTGGGCCTCTGTTGGAAAAGCCCAGCGCGAGGTGAGGCAGCATGGTCCGTCCTCCCCCTCGGCGTGTCGCGTGCTCAGCGGCTGCCGCGCCGCTGGACACGGCGGTTTCAGGGCCCGACGCGCCGCTGTGCCGGATACCGGTCCGCCTTTCCGGCCTGGTCCACCAGCAGGGCCGTCAGCTCGTCGGGGGTGGTGAAGAAGGGAGAGTGCCCGCAGTCGAGTTCGTGTGCTTCGTCCACCAAGGCGGCTCGCTCTCGTTGCCGTTCGACGCGGACCGCTTTGTCACGGCGGCAGACCACGTAAGCCGTCGGTACGCTGGTCCAGGCCGGCGCGTCGAGGGGTTCGACAGGGACAGTACTGCGCATCGGGCGCAGTCGGGACATGGCCGCGGTGGCCAGGTCCTGCGGACAGTCCGAGTAGAAGCAGTCCCGGGCTGCGGGACTCACCCGCGCCCAGCCTTGGGTGTCCACAGTGGTGGCGCTCTGCAGCGCCGGCAGGGTCCAGTTCAGGGCGGACTGGGACTCGCCTGGTTTGGGCAGACGCGCTGCCACGAAGACCAGGCGTGAGGCGGCGTGGGCGGCGTCGGCCACCACGATCCCGCCGTAGCTGTGCGCCACGACGACGACAGGGCCGTCCGCCCGCAGGTCCCGCACGGCGGAGCGTACGGTGACGACGTCGGAGTCATAGTCGTCGAACGGAAGGTCCACGGCGCAGGCATGCACGTCGTAGTGGGACAGCCGGTCCAAGACCAGATCCCAGCACCAGGCACCATGGTGCGCGCCGTGCACCAACAGCAGGCTGACGCGAGAGCGCATGAATGAGCAACTCCTCCTCGAACGGCCGTGGTGCCCTGTGCGCGGGCACCACGGCGCTTGTCGCTACGGTCAGCGGACGTCGTTGTTGCTGGTGTGGTCGCCGGCCAGCCAGCGCTTCAGATCGTCTCTGGCGCTGCGGAGCCGGGCCGCGTTGATGGCCTCGACATCGTCCGAGTCAAGAGTGAATTCGAGCAGCAGTCCGTTGGGGTCCCGGGTGTAGAGGGAACGGCAGTAGCCATGCTCGAGTACGTACGTCTCGTCCGGGTCCCACTTCGCAGCGTCGAGGCGGTCCGCGATCTGCTGCTGGACTTCGGCACTCACCTTCAACGCGATGTGGCTGAACGGCGACTTGGGCATCTTCGGCCCGAAGAGCTTCTGGTCGTCCGGGTCGGCGAACTGGAAGAACGCGAGGGCGCTGCCGTCGCCCAGCCCGTAGAAGGTGTGGCAGTAGGTGCGCTCCTTGCCGAACAACTCGTCGACCTCGGCCCAGGTAGCCACGAGCGGCAGCCCGATCAGGCCTTCGTAGAAGGCGCGGGTGGCTTCCTGGTCCTCGGTCACGAACGCGTTGTGGTGCAGCCGCGCGGGTAGCGCGCTCTGGCCGGTACTCGCGGAAACCTCGGGCAGAGCCTGCGTCATCGCTGACTCCTTCTTTGTCGTCAGGGCCCGTTCACTCTTAAACGGACACTAGTCCGTCTACCGGACTCGTCAGGGAAAACATTGACTGGGGTCGGAGGTCCTGTCAAGGCGAACTGCGACCATCTGCGCTGGCGCATGCCGAGTATGTAGGGTTTTATGATGGACTTACTGCTCGCACATGGGGGGTAGTCATAGCTTCAGGCGTGCGACGCAAGACGGATAAGCGTCCGGTGAACGGACGAGGGTGGTCAGTGAGCGACGCGGGTGAGACGCGACGTGTGCTGGCCGTCCGGGGCGCCGGTCAGGGTCATCAGGCAGGAGATGGCCCGCACCATCAGGTCGTGTCCGGGCAGCGCCGCGTCGGCGTGGGAGTCGAATCCGCTGATCCGGGCGGAGACGACGCCGTGGCGTCGCCGCGGGGGCTCTCCGCCTCGATCTCTTCGGCGCCCATGTTCGCGAGCGGCACGGTCGCATGCGGACCGGCGAGGGCGCGCGAGGAAATCGGTCACCAGCAACCCGTGCAGAGGCTCATGGCGCTGTTGCCGCCCGACCGAACGTACAGCTGACATGCTCGGCATGTGTTCTTGGTGTCCATTGTACGGCTGATTGTCCGCGCAATGGCGCTCTGGCTGGCCGCGAGACGGATGTCAGGTCTCGGGTGAGGGGATCATGTGACGGGTAGCCGC
>CBFHCJ010000041.1:0-19585 GCA_965654005.1 uncultured Streptomyces sp.
GCGGGAGGCGGTGGACACCCGAAGGCGGAAGTCCCCACGCTCCAGCGCACGCGTCGAGCCGGACTGGACCTGCGCGCACAGTTCGAGATGGGGCGGGTTGATCACGCGCTTCCCGGCGGCCGCCTCCAGCTCCTCGATCATCGCGCCGGACAGCGACACCGCTGTGCGGCCCCCGAGGGCCGCGGTACCGGCGAGCTCCAGCAGCAGCCGGTCTCGCCGGGTCATCGGGCGGGGCGGCTCGGATACGCGGCCGAACCCCTCGGGGAATCCCAGGCCCTGCTCGGGGTCCGTCACCAGGTCCAACGCCACTTCGACGTTCTCGCCGTAGCGGTCGGCGAACTGCTCGATGTAGCGGCGCCATGCAGGGGTCCCCGCCGGATGCATGGCGAGCCGGGTCAGAACCGTCGCGGCGGTCTCCGCCTCCGTCACGACTTCCTTCGGCAGCCGCACCGTGGCGTCCAGCCGCAGATCCGGCGCCGTCACATGGATCTGGGTCGCCTCCCGCAGAGCAGGCGGCAGGGGTTCGGTCGGATCGGCGACGGTGGCGGGAGCGCGCAGCAAGGACCGCAACAGCCGCACCCGCAGGAGCTGCGCAAGCATCCCGGCCCGGTGACGTTCGGCCGTGTTCGGGAACTCGGCGGCGAGCTTCTCCGCCAGGGCCGCGTATTGGATCGGTGTACGGGCGGCGTCGAGGACTAGCGCGAGGGCAGGCGTCAGCGCGAGCGAGAACTCCGAGGCGCCCTCGGAGGGGATGTAGACGCGCCCGCCTCGCTGCTGGGCGAGGTTGTTGACGCAGACCTCGACGTCCGACATCCGCTCGACGTCCGTCTCCCAGTCACTGATCGCCGTGTCCAGCGCCGCCGGGTCCGGTCGGCGGACCGCCTGGTGCTGGTCCCCGACACGCACTTCCGTCCTGTCGCCGAACTCGAACAGCGCGACACCCGCGAACAGGCCGAACGGGGCCGAGCGGCTGGTGTACCTGATCGCGTACCGGGCGGTGGCCACGGCCGCTCGCCGGACCCGGCGTACCTTGTGCGACCGTCCGCCGATGATGGATTGCACCTGACGGCCCAGATCCGGGCTGGCGTCGGAGACGGTCTTCCGGAAGGTGTCATCGGCCCACACCACGGCCAGCCACGAGCGCCAGTGTTCGACCTGTGCGTCGGGTCCCGGCCAGGGCGGCATGTCCGGCCCGGTGACGTGCGCGGCCGCGCGCAGGACCCCTTCGCCGGCACTCTGGTACAGGCTGTGTCGGGAGCGTGTCATGACCCTCCGTTCTGGGCGGGGGTGTGGGCCGGACGAAGGGCTCCGTCCAGCCCACACCGCGGGGCTGGGCCGGGCCGGTTACACCGTGGAGCCGGAACAGGCGCTCGGGCAGGAGGAGCCGCAGGTGTCGCCGGTGCTGCACATGAGCACCGTCTCGGTGTCCGGCGTGTTCTCGATGAAGGTGATGTCGAGCTGGAACGGGTCGTCCGTCTCGGCGTCGGCCGCGGCGGGCTCGGGGGTGCCGGCCGTCCGCTCGATGGTCTGCGTGCTCATCACTGCTCCTGTTCCTTGAGTGAGGAACTGCTGAGGTGGGCGTGCAGCCAGCGGTCTGGTGCTACCGCGTGGCTTGGCACCGCCGGTCGCGGCGGTGCGAGGATGCGCGAAGTGCCTTGCGCACGTGTCGAGTTGAGAACACACCGTGACGGCGTGCTGGACAATGGCGTGCACCGATCCAGCACCGATCCCACGCAGTGAGGCGGTCCCCGATGTCTGATCAGCTCCGCGACCATATGCGGGAGGCGCGCAGGGCATCCGGCGTGGTCTGGGCGAGGTTCGCCCGTGAGGCGGGGTTCGGCGAGGCGTACCTGCGTAACGTGGAGAACGGGAACAGGTCGGTGACCCCGGCTGTCGCTGCCGCCTACGACCGAGTGCTGAAGACCGGCGGCGCCTTCTCGGCGGCGCTGCACGAGACCGGCTCCACGGCCGCCACGGCGGTGGCGTGGGACCAGCCGGGGAGCCTGACCGTTCTGACCGACCTGTTGAAGGGGAGCCGCGTGGATCGCAGAGGTTTCCTCTCGGCCGGGGCGGCGCTCTCCCTCTCAGCGAGCAGCTGGTCCAAGGCGCTTGGGGCGGCCGGCGCGGACGGGGCGCACGTAGTGGTCCCGGGTGGCCCGGCGCTGTTAGCCCATATCGACGACCGGCTTGATTACCTGCGGCATATGGATGACGAGCTGGGCAGCGGCGA
This sequence comes from uncultured Streptomyces sp., assembly GCA_965654005.1. Classification (GTDB taxonomy): domain Bacteria; phylum Actinomycetota; class Actinomycetes; order Streptomycetales; family Streptomycetaceae; genus Streptomyces. The sequence goes on from CBFHCJ010000041.1 coordinate 2,231, forward strand.
GGTGTACCAGCTGGCCCGCAGCGAGCTGTCCTTGATCGTCACGCAGATCAGGTCGCGTCGCTACCACGGTCCGGCGCTGGACCACCTGTACTCGATGGCGTCGGAAGCGGCCCGGCAGGTCGCGTGGGCGGCGTTCGACCAGAGCCGTCCCGGTATCGCCCAGCGGTTCTTCGACGGCTCGTTCCGGGCCTCCGCCGAGGCCGGCGATCCGATCAGCGGCGCGTACGCGCTGTCGTTCGCCGCGATCCAGTGCTACTCCACCCCCCAACAAGCAGAGCGCGCTGTGTCGCTGCTGGAGACGGCGCAAGCGCAGGTGAGGCGGAAGGCGACTCCGCGGATGCACGCCATGCTGGCGGCCCGCACCGCCCGCGCCCTGTCGAAGACCGGCGCGAAGAAGGCGTGCGCCCGGCAACTCGACATCGCCCGCGAGGCGCTGGGCAAAGGCCCCCATGACGACGACCCGAAGACGCTGTACTGGGTGGACTACGGCGAGATCGAGATGATCGCAGGCTCGTCCGCCTTGCAGCTCGGCGATCCCGCCGAGGCGCTGCGCCGCTTCGAAGCGGGCATGGAAGCGGCGTACCCGGGCGACGAGGAGTACCCGCGCAGCCACGCGATCTACCTCGCTCGCGCGGCCGAGGCACATCTCGCCATGCACGACCTGGACGCTGCGGTCGCCACCGCACACCACGCGGCCAGGTGTCTCGGCTCGGTGGACTCCGCGCGCTCGGCCTCGGAGCTGAAGGGGCTCCGCGAGAAGCTGGCGCCGCACACCTCGCACGCCGCGGTGCGTGAGTTCCTACAGGTCGGGTAGGCCAAGCTCCTCACGCAGACGCCTCGCCACTACTTTCTCGTCCAGCGCCAGGAGCGGCGTGATGCCGAGCCTGTGGGCGGCTGCAAGGTTCTCTTCGCTGTCATCGACGAACAGGCACCGCTCGGCCGGCACGCCGAGCTTGTCGAGCACCAGGCGGAAGATGGCAGGATCGGGCTTGCGCACTCCGTGCTCTGCGGAGAGCACGACTTCATCGAAGGTGCCGTGCAAGTCGAACCCGGCGTAGGGGTCGTACGGCTCCCGCCCGAGGCTGTTGGACAACACCGCGGTCCTGATCCCGGCAGCCCGTGCCTGCCGGGCCACGTTGAGCACCTGGTGCGCCGGGAAGGCGTCGTGGAGATACCGGGCCATCAGGTTGTCGGGCGCGACGCCCATCAGGGCAGCGAACCCACTGTTCCAGTCGGGCTGCGTGATCTCGCCGAGTTCGAGCTGCCGGAACAGTTCCTGCCCGCGCGGGTCGGCCCAGGCGCGGAGAAACGTTCCCCGGGCGATCCTCTCCCGGTCCTCGAAGTAGGAGATCACCTCCACCATGTTGAAGGTCAGGACTCCGAAGAAGTCGAAGATCAGGCCCGTGTACTTGGACTCTGCTGTCGTCGCCATTCCCAAAGCGTACGAGCCTTGGGGAAGTTGGAGCAGTGCCCGCAGCCTTCCGAGTCGTGGCCGTGGTGGGTGCTGCGGTGTCCAGCCCATGGGCCACGAGCGAGACCAGGGGCCGCCGTACGACGGTCCCTGGCGACTTCACTGTCAGAGCGCTGGTCGTTCGGTTGTCCTGACACTGCCCAGCAAACCCCGCTTAGGCAGCCAGGACGTCCCGTAGTTCGCGTACGGCGGCCTCATGGTGGTGCTGGGCCGGAATCGAGCGGTACAGGTCCAGCGCGCGGCGCTGGACGAGCCCGGTGCGGTAGGCGGCCGGGAGGCCGGACATCACGGCGACGGTTCGCTGGCAGGCCTCTTCCGTGTCGCCGTCGTGGTGAACGCAGGTGGCCGCGTCGATGGTCAGCAGGGAGCGTGTCATGGTGCTGGTCGGCGCGGACAGCTCCAACGCGCGCTGCTGGCTCTCGCGGGCTCGCCGAGTGTCGCCGAGGGCGGTCAGCGCGTGCGACAGGTGTACGTGGTGCTTCTGTTCGCCGTGGGTGAGCCACGTGTCGGCCCGCGCGCCGGCGTCGAGGCGTTCCATGAAGGCGTCGGCGGCCGCGAGCGCCTGGTGGGCTTGCTGGGGTTGGTGGGACAGGGCGTAGGCACGGGCGGCGACGGCGGCCGCCAGGGTCGCCGCGGCGGTCGGCCGGGATCCAGCGAGCTGGCGGGCCTGTTCGGCGAGGACGGCCGAGGTCTGCGGGGCGCCGTAGTTGAGCGGCACCATCGCCTCGCGAGCCAGCACCCACGCGTGCAGCTGGTGATCGCCAGACTCTGCGGCGGCCCGGGAGGCGGTGGCGAACCACGCCCGCGACTCTTTCCGGGCCCCAAGGTCGTGCAGCACGATGGCCGTCATCCCCGCCATCTGTCCGGCGGTGCGGCACACCCTCATGCGTGTGGCGACCGGCTGCGGGCTGTCGAGGTGGGGCTGGAGCTCGGCGACGTCGGCAACCAGGTCTGCCAGGACCCGGGTCGGTGGCTGACCGTGATAGCCGTAGCCGTACGTCTCGGCGGCAGCTTCCAGATCGGACAGCTCGGCCGGGGTGGAGTCCGCCGCAAGCGCGAGGTCCACCGACCGGCGGGTGTCGGTTAAGGCGGTGAGCGCCGTTCCTGTGAGGCCGGCGGCGAGTGCGCCGCGCAGCAGTTGGCGGCGGTTCATCGGGTCGTCTCCATCGTCGGACTCCGGGAGAGGCGTTGGACAGCTGTACTCCCAGAGTCGCGCAGCAAAGCCCGGAAGGGCACCCGGTACCGAAGCGCGTCCGCAACCCGCTCAATTGTGTCCAGCGCGGTCACCGTCGCCTCACCGCGAGCGATCTTGGAGGTGCGCTCGGCCTTCATGCCGCATTCAGTTCACTGCCAGGAGACGGCTTGCGCGGGCGGAAAGCTCGCGCGCTGTCGCGTCACGGGGGAATCGGCCAAGGCGGACCTGCATATCCTCGGCAGCATCTCGAACACGCACGGACTTCACACCCTCCGCACAGTCAACGAACTCTGACCAGGCGCTCAGCGCACCATCAAGGTCGCCCTGCCGAAAGCGGATCTCACCGAGGTGTCCGAGCACGCTGGCCCGGGTGCGCCGGCGGTCCAGGCCGTACTCTTCGAGGGCCTGATCGAGGTGTGCCACAGCGGCGGTCAGGTCACCCATCCTGGCCAAGATCATGCCGGAGGCGTAAGCCCAGCGGCCGATGGTGAAGTGCGATGCCCAGGACTCGCCAGGGGGTGCGCCGGCGGTGCGTTCGATCTGTGTCTGGGAGGCGTTCAAGGCCTTGGTGGCGGTGCGGTGGTCACCGTCGAGCGCTGCGGCGTCGGCGTGGGTCGACTGGTAGTAGGCCACCGCGCGCGGGTCGTCGAGGCGCCCGGCATAGTTCATGGTCATCTCGGCGAGCGCGACGGCCTCGGCACGGTGACGGGGGCCCTGGTTGATGGCCTGAACGGTGAGGCCGCGCAGCGCGGTGGCGGCGAGTTCGGATTCTGCGGCCTCGTCGGCAAGGCGCCAGGCGTGGGCGTAGTAGAAGCGCGCGAGGGTCTGGTGCCGCTTGTCGTCACCCTCGTCCTGGGCCATCCACCCGATGAGGTGGGTCAACTGGCTGGTGGCGGCGTACAAGTCGCGGCCAGTGGCTTCGGTGTAACGACCGTTCAGCCAGGGTCCGGCGTTTTCGTTCAGGTAGCGCACGGCGAGACTTCTGACGTGGCCGCCACCGTACTCGGCAGCGCTGTCCCCGAGCGTCTTGACCATGGTCTTGATCGCCTCGACCTCGCCCTTGCCCACACGTACAGCCGTCGTCGGGGCGGCGCGGACGCGGCGTGTGATGGCTTCCGGATCGGGCACACCGAGGAACGACAGGGCTGTGCCGGTCGAGGCGGACAGGAAGCTCCGACGGTCCACGTCATTCCTCCCAAGTTCCAGGACTGAGGCCACGGTATCGATGGTCGGCCTCGCGTACTCGGTGGAACCAGCGTCCTGAAGTTCGACCCCTAAGACCCGGGTGACAGCCGGGAACCACAGGTCCCCCAGCCCGCGCTCGCCCACCAGCAGCTTCCGCGCGTACTGGCGGGACATTCCCTGCGGCCCGCCCGGCGGCAAGCACGATGGAGGCGCCCGTGCTGCCGGACGGGTCTCTGGGCGACTTCCGCGGCGTCGCGGGCCATAATGGAAGCCTGTGGACCGACCACCCGTACATCAGCGCCGTCGCGGTCATGCGGCGGGAAGACCACGCTGCCTCCTGGGCGGGAGCCTGGTTCGACGAGAACCGAGCCAAGTACGACGACGCCCAGGCCATGGCCGCCGCCTTCACCGAGGCGAGCAGGGACGCCCCCGAAGGAGACGAGCTCTACCTGGAGGTCTTCGAGACCCTCAGCCCCACTGCCGTCCCGCTGCCCCGGGACGTGTTCGACGGCCCGCGGGATCGCCGCTGGGTCCCGAACGCGGACCGCACGGCGCTCATCCCGATGTCCGGAACTGCCGAACGCTGAGGGCAGGGCGCACCGCCCGGCCGCGATGCAGCCGATAGCACCGCGCGTAGGCCGGTCGTCAGTGGTCTCTGTTCGCCAGCCACCGTTCGGCGTCGTCGCCGGTGCCGATGGCTGCGATGGCGGTGGCCTCGCGCTGCTCGGCCTCGCGCCACTGGGTCACGGCCTCGCGCGCCATGTCCTCGTAGCGCAGCGGGTCGGACAGGGAGAGACGCACGAGCAGCGGTGCCTTGCGGCGGTAGTGGGTGCCCCACTCCTCCAGCGTCGGCGGGTTCTCACCCTCCTTGGCCCGCAGGCGAAGGGCAAACGCGTCGGCGTGGAGCACCGCCAACTCCAGCTCGGCCTCTTGCTGCTCTTCGAGTGTGAAGGGGCCGGAGTGCGCGCGGATATGATCCCGAGTCAACTCGTACTCCGACTCCACGGCCCGCCTTGCCCCTCCGCCGGCTGTTCCCGGCTGTGATCCTCTCCGGAGGCGACCGTAACCGATGGGCCGCCGGGAACCCTGTTCCTGGTCTGGTTCGTCTCCTATACCTGTGCGTCCGCGGGCTCCGAACTGCGGCCCCGATTCACGACCGGAGGTCGGCGTTGCCCCAACCCGTAGGCCGGATCCCTCGCGCCTCTAATAATTCTCCCGCACGTACTCGTACGTCCGGTCGAACAGCTCACCTTTGATCGGCAAGCTGTACTCCTTCAGAACGGAACGCAGCTCGCGACGGACGCGTTTGTCGCCCGCGTCACTCGCGTTCCAGCCGACGTAGGCGACCTCGACGACGATCGAGTCGATCCGCGAAACTATGTCGGGGACGATCTTGTGCAGTCCCGGTGGCGTGTTCTCCTCGACGATCTGGGTGAGCGCCCCGCGCTTGGGATCGGCCAGCCTGTCGAGCGCACTTTGGTCGCCCTGTTCCGCTGCCCGGTCCGCGGCGACCACATCTTGAGCGATCTTCAGCGCTTCCTCGAGGAACGCCAGCGAGTCCTCGACGTTCTCGATCGCCTTGGCACGGAGCTTCTCTATCCGCTCGGCCAGCGACCTGTACGCCGGACTCTCCGAATCCGCGAGCCGACGCCGCAGGCGCGCCTCGATGGAGTCGAGGACCTCCTGGTACACGTCATCGGACTTCGGCTCCGGCGTCTGCTGCTCGGAGAGCTTCAGCTGCTCGGCGATCTTCTTCACCAGCGCCAGGCCGGCAGCGTCGAGCGTGACTGTCTTCGACGGCATCGACTTCACGCCGACATCGGTCATGTGACCGTGGATCAGGCCAGTGGTCTTCGCGCCGAGACGCGCCCAGAGGAACGTCTTGGAGACGTCCTTGGGTCGGATCGACTCGTACACCTTCGCGAGCCAGAAGTACTGCCGCTTGAACGGCTGGAGCATCGGGTGCGGGTCGAGGAACTCCCACACGGTCTGCAGCGCTACATAGGTCTCGATGAACTCGGTGCGCTGCGCGCCGCCCTCGGGGATCCGCTCGTGGGCCTCGGCGAGCGACTCGAACGACGAGTCACTGGTGTCGATGCCGTCGAACAGATGCAGCAGACGCGTGAGGTCGGTGACGAACTTCCCCGCCAGCTTGGAGGCGTCCGTGACGTTGAGCTCGTCCTCTTCGTCGTCCGTCACCTCCGGACCGGCAACAGCCTTGCCGATGGCCTTCGCGAGCCCGATGTAGTCGACGACCCGCCCGTAGTCCTTGCGCTGACCGGTGACAGGGTTCTTCCACGGGCGGTTGGGCCGCGTGATCGTCTGGAACAGGTTCGTGTCCTTGGCGGGCTTGTCGAGATACAGCACGCCCTCGATGGGCGCGTTGAAGCCGGTCATCCACTTGGCGGTGACGACGATGAACGACATCGGGTCGTCGACCTTCTTGAAGCGGCGCTTGAGCGCCTCCTCCTGCTCCGGAGTGAGCAGGTGCTTCTTGAACTCCTTCGGGGTCTCCTTGCTGTCGGCGACGTGCATCACCACGCCGACCTCGCGCATTCGCCCGTCCGGCATGACGGCCTCGCGGCGCTCCAGCTCGGCCTCGATTGCCTTGGTGTAGGCGATCACAAGGCGCTGGTTGTAGGCCACGACCTGAGCCTTCTGGCCCAGAGGCGCGACGTAGGTGAGGAAGTGGTCGACGATGTCTCTGCACACGGCAGTCACGCGCTCGGGGTTGGAGAGGATCGTCTCGATGTGAGAAGCCTTCCCCGACAGGAAGACCTTCTCCTCCTCGTCCAGGCCCTCCTCTGTGGCCAGCTCATCGAAGGCCTCGTCCAGGGCCTCCTTGTCGAGGTTGAAACCGACAGCTCGGCCTTCCACGATCACCGGCTTGGTGAACCCATCGGCGATGGACTGCTCCGGCGTGTACCGGGACATCACGAAGTCCGGATCGTTAGGGTCACCGAACAGCTTGAACGTCGACCGGTCCTTGTCCTGGATCGCAGTACCCGTCGCACCGAAGAACTTGGCGTTCGGCACCGCCGCGCGCCACGCGTCGCCGAACTTCCCCTCCTGCGAGCGGTGCGCCTCGTCGACGAGGACCACGATGTTCGACCGGTTGTTCAGATGGCCGGCCTCCGCGAACTTGTGCACCGTCGTGATGACCACACCGGGTTCACCGCTGCGCAGCAGAGCGTGCAGCTCGCGCCGGTTGCGGGGCACCGTCATCCGCGGCATGCCGGCGGTCTCGAACATCTCGGCCGTCTGCCGGACCAGATCCTTGCGGTCGGCGATCACGATGACCGTCGGCGCGCTCCCGAACTTCCCCGTCACCGCGTCGTCGCGCAGCAGACGGGCGGCGGCGAACGCCATGAGTTCGGTCTTGCCCGATCCCTGGTGATGCCAGATCAGTCCGCCTGGACGGCCTGCGAGCACCTTGGCGTGGATCGCCAGTGCCGCCTCGAACTGCGGGTAACGAGGCAGGAACTTGATGTCGACCTCGGAGGCGTCCCGGGCGTGACGGAACATCACCAGGTCCTTGAGGATCGGCAGGATCGTCTCCGGCCGCAGCAGCAAGCGCGCGGCCCGCTCGACGCGAGCCGGGCCCGTGACGGTCTTTGGGTCGTCCTCAGTGGATCCCCACGGGGCCCAGATCTCGGAGTCGGGGTCCGGTATCGCACGGATCGGGGCCATGCGGAATTCCAGGCCCTCGGTGGCGACGTTGAAGACGTTCGTCGCGAAGAAGTTCGGGTACTCCTCCTCGTACACGTCGTGAAGGTCCTTCGCGGCGTTGACCCATGAGACCTGATGCTTCACAGGCGTCTTGGTCTCGGCAACGACCAGCGGGAACCCGTTGACGTAGTAGACGACATCGAACCGGCGTGGTTTGGTCGCACCGTTGACGGTAACCTCGTCCGCGACAGTGAAGCGGTTGTTGTCGAGGTTCTTGAAGTCGATCAGCCGACGAGGCACATGCCTGCCGTCGATCGTCGTGAACGAGTGGTCGCCACGAAGCATCACGGTCAGCCGCTCGTTGGCTGCGACGAGACCGTTGTGCGCATCGAGGACCGCTTGATTGAGCTCGTGCAGCACGAGGTCCGCCGACTCGGGGTCGTCGACCAGCTCCGGGTTCAGCGCGAGCAAGGCTTCGCGTGCCCAGTCCTCGACGATGACGTCATGCTCGTCACGCGGTAACGCGTCTCCTTGGAGACGCTCCCAGCCGGCCTCCTCCGCCCACTCGAGCAGTGAACGCTGGATCGTGCTCGCTTCTGTCCACCCCATGTCAGGACACCTCCTCGAGCAGAGCGTCGTACGACTCAGGAATCTCGATTTCCTGGTTAAGGAGAGCGGCCAGGAGCGCAGAGCGGAAGGCATGGAGGTCGGCGAGCTCTAGATCCAGAGCATCTACTGCGGAAGCGACAGCATCGCAATGCCGAACGTACTTGGACTGCTCCTGAAGCGACGGAATCGATAGGCGCAGAGAACCCAGCAAAGCCTTATTGATCTTCCTCATCGATGCGGTCCCGCGCGCCGACGCTGTGATCATCGAGCGCACTGATGGAGAACACAGCAGATGCGCAAGAAACGTTGCCGTACAGACTTCGGGATTTGTCTGAATTCTCCAGATGAGGTCAGGTAGGTACGTCTGGGGTGCCACGTTTCGCGCGATGGCAGCGTAACCAACACGATCGAATGAACCGCTGGCCCTGGTGATAAGCAGGTCACCCTCCGCTACCCGATGAGCGTCGGTGTAACCCGTCAGGTCATCAAGCCGCTTTGCCTCGGAGGCCACGAAAGCGCCCAGCTGGATCGCACTCAACTTCAGGACAGCCGGTTCTCCGGGTTGCGGCTTTTCGTCCGAAGTCTGAACGCTCTTTCCGCCTTGAATCCTGGAAACGACGCTACTTAGAGCGCACTCGGCGCCCTCCGGATACGCGTTGCGAACAAGCGCCAGCAATGAGGCTGCCTTCCGCTTTTCGGCGTCCAATGCGTCAACCTGCGCGTCCACCGCTTCCATGACGTCGACGATGCGGCGCTGCTCCGGCGTCGACGGGATGGGGAGGCGGTAGTTGGCGAACTGTGCCTCTTTCCATCTGTTTCGGCTGGCCGTCGTTCCAGTGCTCAATCGCTCAACTTCGCCCCACACAGACCGCTGCCGAAAGTGGAGATTCAAGAACTCAGGAAGCAAGCGCGATCGATCGCACTCGAAAAGTGGAAACTCGCTGGAGACGTAAGAGCCCTCCATATCGGCCCCAACGAGCCCGAAGGATCCCTTCCAGGCGAACAGTCGATTATAGATGAACTGATCAGCGGTAACTCGATAGAGACGGCTCGCTTTGGAAGTCTCCGACGTCACCACTTCACGCACGAAGGGCCCCTCGGCGTACCACTTCACCCCCAGAAGCGGGTATTCCTTACCTGGCGTCACCTTCACTACATCTTGGATCTGTGACGTCACATCACCGAGGCGTGTCAGCTGCCAATCAGTCATCGAATGCCCCGAACATGCTCAGGTCAAGACCTGCCGCAGCCAGTCGCTCCAACATGACAGTCTCCATCGCGAGTCGACGCTGGCGCGCATCCGCGTATGCGACAAGCGTAGTTCCCAGGTCGGCGGCCTCTTCGGCAGCGACCTTGATGTAGCGGCCGATGTTCAGGTCGAAGCCGTTCTGCTCAATCTCTTCGAGCGGCACCAGCCGGACGTTCGCACCACCCTCACCCGCTGAGTCGCTACCTGTCCGGTACGCCTCGATGAGAGCCCTGACGTCATCCCCGGACATCAGGTTCTGCTTCTTGCCCTTGACGAACCGCGCCGAGCCGTCAATGAAGAGGACGTGCTCCTTGCGTTCGACAGGCTTCTGGTCGCGGAAGATCAGCAGGCACGCCGGGATCGAGGTCGAGTAGAAGAGGTTGGGCGGCAGCCCGACGACGGCTTCCAGAAAGTCCTTCTCGATGAGGCCCCGGCGGATATTCGCCTCCGCGCCTCCGCGGAACAGCACGCCATGGGGCATCACCACGCCGACGCGTCCGGATCCAGGCTTCATCGACGAGACCATGTGCTGGACGAAGGCGAAGTCACCGTTCTTCGCCGGCGGAACGCCGCAGATGGCTCGCGGGTCCGAGGACCAGCGGTCCGCTCCCCAATTCGCCAGCGAGAAGGGCGGGTTGGCGATCACGACGTCGAACTGGCGGACGGCACCGCTGGGGGCCTTGAACGCCGGAGCGCGGAGGGTGTCTCCGCGCTTGATGTCGAAGTCCTCGATCTCGTGCAGGAACAGGTTCATCCGGGCGATCGAGGCCGTCGTCAGGTTGATCTCCTGGCCGTATGCCCTGAGCGTGCGGTGATCCTTGCCGGACTCGCGTAGCTGGTTGATCGTCGCGACAAGCATCCCGCCGGAGCCGCAGGACGGGTCGTAGACGGACTCGTCCGGCTCCGGCTGGAGGATCCCGACGAGCAGGTTCACGACCTCGCGGGGGGTGAAGAACTCGCCGGCCTTTTTACCCGACTCGTCGGCGAAGTTCTTCAGCAAGTACTCGTAGCCCGCGCCGAGCAGGTCGTGCGAGACCGTCGACGGATCGAGTCTGATCTTGTTGAACGCTCGGATGAGCCCCAGCAGTGCCGACTCCGGGATGCGCTCCTGGTTGCCCCACGAGGCGTCGCCGAAGACGCCGGCGAGCGAGCGGGGGTTGGCCATTTCGATTCGCTGGAAGGTCTTCGCGATCTCCGCACCGAGGTTGGTGACCTTCTCGGTGACCTCGCTCCATAGCGTGCCTTCGGGCAGCTCGAACCGGTGAAAGTCGGCCTCGATCTCGTCGTCGAGGTCGTCGCCGTACGCATCGAACGCCGCGTCGTGCTCGTGGACCCAGGTGTCGCTGATCCACTTCCAGAACAGCATCGGGAAGACGTAGGTCTTGAAGTCAGCCGGGTCGACGGGGCCGCGGAGCGCGTTCGCGGCGTCCCACAGCCGTGATTCGAGCTCGTGCTGGGTGATCGTCACAGAGATGAGGTCCTTCGTTGAAGACGGTACCCCGATTATGGAGGAGGGCACTGACATTTCGGGAGTCCGGTACGGCAGGCAGCAGCGACCTGCAGACGATGACCAGTACCCACACTCGAACCGAGCACGATCACAGACACACTGAGACTGGCTCTCTGCGCTTCCAGTCCGAGTCTCGGCATATGAGACGGGCCCTTCTCCTCGGAGCGGAACATGAAGGCCAAAGAGGGAGGCCGAAGAGCCGCAGGGTGGCCTAGTCGGTGAGCTCGGGTTGGCCCTCACCAGCTGGCACTGCGTGAGCGGACAGGTTGACACCCGGGTGGGCCAGGCGGCATGGCGGTCACAGCCATAGGCTTCTGATCAGCGAAAACAGGACTCTGTGGCAAGGTCTCGCACGGTCCAGGATGATCTTGCAGGCCCTCGCAACTCGCCGTCCAGAAGATCCGCCGCAACAAGCAGATCACGGCCCTGGACCTGTCGGAGCTGGAGCAGATCTTCATCGAGGCCGGCCTCGGCACCCCGACAGACATCGACTACATCAAGGACACCAAGGGCGACCTCGGCCTATTCCCGCGGTCGCTGACGGGGTTGGAGCGGGATGCGGCTGCCCTGGCCTTCGATGCCTTCCAACCGGCCAAGCGCTGACCGCCAATCAACTCCGCTTTGTCAACGAGCTGATCGACTACCTGGCGCGCAACGGCACGATAGACGTCGACGCGCTGTACGAGTCCCCGTTCACTGCGCTCGCCCCTACCGGCCCCGAGGCGATCTTCGCTGAGGCCGAGGTGGACGTCATGGTGTCCGTCATCCACTCGGTCCGGTTGCCCCTTTCTATGAGAAGTTCCAGCCCACTCAGGCTCAAGTTGAGGCTGCGGGTGCGTTCCCCGCAGGCGGGGTTGGCACGGGGGCCGCCTTACGCCAGGGGGCGTTGGGGTCAGCGAGGGTGTCGAGCATCAGCTCGCACCAGGTGGCGGCGGTGCCGACGGCGAAGCGGGCGTGCCGGGGTCCGAGCCCTGTGGGTGCGACCAGCCGTCCGTGGCCGGTCCCGTACCGGTTACGCAGTTCGGCGACGCCGATGGCAGCCGAGGTCAGTGCGCCCAGGATGCGCTTGATGCTGTCGGCGTTGTCCGGGCTCCCGCCGTTGCGGGCCGTCGGCACGGCCGCAGGGTGGAGGTGAAGGGCCTGCTGAGCCTGCTTGATCAGCGCGGGCAGGTCCTGGCGTTCGTCGACCGGCAGGTTGCGCTTGAGCAGCACGAGTTTGGCGGTGGCCTCGATGAGCTGCTTGGCAGCGCCGATCGCGTCGTCAGGGTAATCGGCCCCGAATCTGCGGAGCCGTTCGAGTTCGGCGTGGATGCCCGATGCCTCAGACAGGGCGTCGGCGTGCACGACCAGGTGGTCAATGCGCGCGGTGTGCAGGCGGAGTTCATCGTCCAGGCGGCAGCCGTCCCGCGCGAACGCCTCTCGCAGCTCCGCCACGGTGTCGGCAGGCAAGCCGTCCCCACCGGACTTTCGGCTCTCGCGGTCGAGGCGGCGCAGCATGCTCTCGAACACCCGCAGGGCCCGGGTCACATGGTCGTGGTCGGTCCAGTCAACGGACGCGGCGTAGGAGTCGAAGAGCTGTTTTCGGACGCCGCCCTCGCCGGGAGTGGCGTCAGGGTTTTGGGCGAAGTGTTCGTTCTCCCAGTACTCGCCGATCGCCCCTGCCACGAGACCGCTCATCAGTCCCCGGATGGCGTTCCGGGCGGTCCGGGAGAGCAGTTCACGATCAGGGGTGGCCATGTAGGCAGATTACGGGGCTGGCATGCACAAGACCCCGGCATTTTCCCCCTTCGCCGATGCCTGAAGGCGAGCGGCGTCACGCCTCAGCCGCCCGATCGAGGAGCGTTCGCGAAGCCCTCCGAAACTGGGTCAGAACCAGGTCACCCAGGCGGTCACAGCGGTTGCCGCCACGAGAGCGGTCGATGCAGTCCACAAGACCAACATCCATGGGAAGGTCCGCTGCGCCGTTCCGCCGATCTCGGCACGTGCTGATCCGCGTCGGTTCGCCACTGCAACAGGCGCGGTGACCGTCACGGAGGAGTTGTCACCTGTGACGATGTTGATGTTCTGGAGTGCTTGAGCGACCTGGTCCGGTGTCGGGTCCTGTTGTCCGTGCGGCATGGCAGCCCGCAGCTCCCCCACCAGCTGGACCAGCCGGGTACGGACCTGGTCCAGGACCCCCTCCAAGGCCGACGGATGCACCGCCCAGTACAGCCTGAGCACCTGCCGGGGAGAGTTCTGGCTCATGAATACCGCTACTTCGGCAGCCATGGCCGGAGCGAGCTGCACCGTCTGACCTGGCTGCCGGATGATGAGCGACTCGATCTGGCCGACACCCTGTCCGAGGCGGAGTACGTCGCCCAGACTGTCACGGGCGAAGTCCGGCAGGTCGAACATGCTGACCGGCTGTTCCCGGAACTTGAACCTCCCTGCGAGGCCGTCCATCACCAAGGGTGCCGAGATCCTGCGGTAGTCGGGGATCGGCACGTCCGTGCCCTCGTAGCCTTGGAGCTCCCGCAGCGCCCAGGCGCGTAGTGGTGCGGAGTGAGCATGCCCGCCCAGAGCGATCACCTGGCGCAGGATCGGGGCGAGCGGGCGGCTCTCGTTGAGGACGTCGTCCTCCAGCCGATCCAGACGGCTGCGGCGGAGTCTCACTTCGCCACGATCACGGTGGCGATGACGCCGGCGATCGTCGCCACTGCCGCGACGGCGGTCCAGATGACCGAGGTCCGGTGCCACCAGGGCTGCGGAGTCGCGGGCGCGGGTTCGTTGACGTTGGCGCTCGCTGTACCGCCGCGGTCCGCCTTCGCGTTCGGCGCGGTGATGTGGAAGGTGGAGTTGTCCCCTCCCGTGATGTTGAGGGCCTGCTGTGCGGCCGAGTCGATCTGGTTGGGGTCGGGGTTCTGCTGGCCGGCGGGCATGGCTGCTCTCACTTCCGCGACGAATTGGGTCAGACGGGTTCTGACGTGATCGAGGACGCCCTCGATGCTCGGTTTGGCGACCGCCCAGTACAGAGACGTGATTTCGGTGAACTCATGCCCGTTCTCCTGCTGCTGCCGCGTCATTCCCAGGGCGTCCTCGGCTGACCCGGGTGGGCTGAGATGGATCATCCTGTCGCTGATGGTGATCAGAGCCTCGAGTTCCCGGACCCCTTGCCGGATCGGTGCGCTCTCCCCAATGCCGCGCTCACGAGCACTCCGAGGTAGTTGAGCCACGCTGATCCGCCGGGTGTTGCCCTGGATGATCTGGCCCGGCAGGTTGAGAGCGATCTCCACTTCGAGCGCTGCGGGCACCTTCCGGTACGAGGGCAGCTCATCGGTCGCCGGGTACCCCTCCAGTTCCTTCAGCGCCCAGGCGCGCAGTTCTTCATGGTGGGCGTACCCGGCCAGCATGAGGCACTGCCGGAGGGCAGAGGCGAGAGAGACAGTGTCGTCCAGGACAGCGCGCTCAAGCTGCTCCAGGCCCCGAACGTTGGAGGTCGTCACAGCATCCAGTCTGCCCTGTCGCACTGACAAGCCGGTCACCTTCGTCATGCCGCGGGCCCCGGGAAGGCAGACCTCCCGGGGCTCCGTGGCGTTGTACGGCGAGGCGCTACTGCACCAGCGCTCCGAGGGCCTGCTCGGCCATCTGGACGCCCATCGTGGCGGCCATGGTGGTGCCGGCCTCCAGGAGCTTGTCCTTGAGCTGGGTGGTGAACTGCCGCAGGCGGCCCGGCTCGGGGTTCTCCGAGGTCGCTTCGTCGTGGAGGTCCTGGGCGACGCGCTCCAGCTCCACACGCTCCGGCTCGAGCATGCCCAGTGTGGGGCTGATCTGTCCGACGTACCCGGCAAGCTGGACGAACAGCGTCGGGTCGACGCCGTCGGTGTTGTTCTGGGTGAAGTGCTGCTGCTCGCCGATGATGACGCCCTTGGCGTTCGGCAGGAAGTTGTTGTACGTGGTGCCGGTGCGCGCAGTGTTGGTGTGGTCTTGCACACTTCCTCCAGACAGGGCGCGGCTGACGCCTTCGGGGGTGATGGCGACCGTGGCCGTGTCGGTGTCGATACGTTCGATGAGGTTGTGCTCCGCCAGGTAGGCGAGCGCCTGGTGCCGGTCGGTCCCGGAGACTGCGGCACCGGCGAAGTACGCGGTGGGGGTCGCCAGGAACAGGGCCGGGTCGGTGGGCGACTGGTCGCCTGCCTCGAACAGCCACCGCAGGAAGGCGTCCATGGTGTAGCGGAGCCTGGCGGCACGGTCCTGCGTCAACTTCTTCAGGCGGCTCACCGCGATGCGGCCCGCGTCGCTGAGGTGTACGTCGGGCGTTCCGCCCATGGTGCGTGCGATCTTGACCAGGCCGCGCTGTTCCAGCTCGAAGGCGAGCACGGACGGGTCCTCAGCGTCCAGCTGCTCTGCTTCGACGAACCGGGTCACGTCGACGTAGTGCGCGGGGTTCAGCTGGGCCTGTTCGCCCAGCCACATCAGAAGCCGGGCCAGGATCGGGTCGTCTTCGACGGCGTCACGGCCTGCCATGGAGACTCCTTCGACAGTCGCGTCCGTCTGGATCGGCACGCGGATCAAATTCCGCCGGGCTGCGCGCTCATAGCCCTTGACGATGTCCTTGACGTGTCGCTCGATCGCGCGTTGATCAATCCTGGGTTTGCGGGCCACACTGCCCTCCTGTCTCAGATACCTCACGACCAGCCTACGGAGGGGGTCTGACAATGGGCCGTCCCTTCCGCCGCCGTCATGACGGGTTGCCGGGCTGAGCCAGAGGGGCCAGTGTGGACCGGCCGCACCGAACGGGTCGACGTGTGCCGTCGCCGCTGCGGCGGCTCTCAGAACGTGGTGACGGCCGGAGCCTGCCGGAATCCGGCGGCGATCTCATGATGGCGGGCGGGCACCGTGTTCGGGCCGACGCGGACGTAGAACTCCGGGCGCTGTGAGTCACGGTCACGGTAGGCGTACATCTGGCCCCCGCCGGAGACCTCGATCGCGAGGACCTTCTTGCCGTCGTGGTCGATCACGCGTGACTCGTATGGCGGCGCTGGTTCCACGCTGTCCCGGATCATGCCGACGACCTGGAGTTCCTGCTTGTCGACGGTCGGCTTCTCGGGCAGGCCCACGATCTGCAGGTCGTCGCGGACGCCGATCAGGACGGTGCCGCCGTCCTGCGATGCGAAGGCGGCGATGGTCTTGAGCATCTTCTTCCGCGAGTCGCCCTCCGGGACCTCCTGTTTGCACTCCAGGTGCTTTCCTTCCCCGTTCGCAAGGAGAAGCTCCAGCTCCGGGCCGGGCTGCTCCCAGACGACCGAGACATCGCGGGCGCGCCCGTACGTGGGGGCCGGGAAGTGGCGCCAGTCCAGCCACTGCTCCTCGCGGCGGAGCATCAGCAGGCTGTCTGGCGCGAGTCCGTCGGGCAACGCGAAGCGGTGGGCGCCGGCGCCGTCGACGGCCTGACGCTCGTTGCCCGCCGCCCAGCTCAGCTCGAGTACCGCGCCGTCCAGGGCCTCGCCGTCGACGACGGCCGTCAGCAGGTCGGGCCCAATGGTGATCTGTGAAAGCCAGCCCGCGCGCTGCGGCAGGACGATACGCCACAGGTCCGAGCGGCCCGCGTTGCTGTCGTGGGGGCGCTGGTGAAGGAAGGCGCTGAGGGCCTGGTCGAAGTTCAGGAAAGAGGGGCCGTCCCCGACCAGCAGGTCGTGGCCGGGCTGAAGCGTGTTGGCGTCCCGGTTGATGGTCCACTCGGTGCGCGGCCACGGCGTGGTCACCCGGTCCCACTCTTGCTGGCCGCGCAGCCGAGAGGTGGACGCGCTGGAGGGCGGCTGGCCGAGGGCAACGACGTGGAGACCGTGGATGTCCTGTTCGTCGCCCCGCAGCAGCGCAGCGACCGTCGGGCCGGGCAGGCGTAGTTCCAGGAAGCTCGCCGTGCTGTAGCGCCAGACTCGCTCCGTCAGTGCAGTGTCGTCCAAGGTGACCTGGCCATGATGCAGTTGCCACTGTTGTCCGTCCGCGACCAGTGCCAGCCGGACGTTCACGGCGGCGCGCTCGCTGAGCATCGCCACCAGTACGGCCGTGTCCGTCTGCCCGTTGTTCGCCATGTCCGGCTTCCTTCTCCCCGCAGCGTGTGAAGCCGCACCAGGCGCAGCGTCACGTCCCGTGCTCCCGAGCAGGCTATGCCGCAGGTACGCGAGCGGGAGGCCAAGGGCTTTCCTCAGCTCAGGCGGTAGCCGAGCAGCGCGAGGCCGACGGCCGCGGCGCAGTGCAGCGTAGCCCACCCGCGTGCGTTCAAGTCCGCGCGTCCGATTCGAACGATCCGACTCGAATTCGAGTCACTCCCATCTCCTATGACCAGGCAAACGCCGCGACCACCACCTGTGCACTATTGATCAGCCCGGCTCGGCGGAGAGGACGCTTACCGGGTCCGGCTGGTCAACGCCCTGCTCGGCGTGGTGCAGACCGAGGCGGCGCTCGCCGACCGTGTCGTCCTGGACGAC
>CBFHCJ010000042.1:0-19438 GCA_965654005.1 uncultured Streptomyces sp.
TGCCGGGCCGACCGCAGGTCGAACGCCGCAGCGATCAGCGCGTTCGCCGCCTGCTCGTCCGGCGCCCCCGCGACCCAGGCCGCCAGATGCCGCAGCTGCGTCGTGCGGCTCACCCCGCTCCGCCGCGACTCGGTGACCTGCCGCAGCAACGCGATCACACCCGAGATCGCCGTACGCGTCGCGCCCTGCAACTGGTCGGCTTTCGAATCCGCCACTTCGCTCGCGAGGAACCACTGGCGAAGCCCCACCCAGCGCCGACGCCAGTCCTCCCGACGGGCCTCCGGCCTCATCATCGGCCGCTCGTCCGCTTCCGCGGCCCGCTCCAACAGCGTCTCGATGCCGCTGTCTTCCACTAGGCGAACCGCGTCAGCCAGGCGGGGGGCGTACCGCTCGAGCTCAGCGGAGAAGTCGCTCATGTGCGCCAGCAGGGCATGCTTGTGCCGCAGGAACGTCTCCGGCGAGATGTCCGTGGTTCGCGTTACATCGTTCAACGTCAGATAGAACCGTGCGGCCCTGCGGGCCATGTCATCCAGAACGTTGTCCAGCCGGGAGAGCTTGCGGTAGATCTCCTCCCGGTCGGCGCTGAGGTTCGCCGCGGCCAGGGCCTTCAGATCGGACAGGATGTCGGCGAACACCAGCCGGGACAGATTCGCGTCCTCCACCCGCGCGCCGAGCACATCCTCCACCGCCATGTAGGCCCGGTAGCCAATCTCCGTGAACTGATAAACAGACTGTCGGTTTCGATACGCGGCCAGGTTTCCCGCCCGAGCGGCATCCTCCACCCGGCACAGCACCCGGGCGCCCTCCCGCTCGCGGTCCCGATCGCCGGACAGGACATCCAGCATCGCCCGCAAGTTGAGATCCGCAATGGTAGGAACATCAGCATGGTTGGCAGCCAGCTCCCCCAGCACTGCCGCCACGTCGCTGGTGTGCACCTGTACCTGGTGAACCGTCCGCAGTTGGTTCATCGCCCGCAAGACCCACAGGTACGACGCCCAATCATCACGCTGAGTGAAGTTGAACAACCTCAGCCGATCACCAACGACCAGGCCATCAAGATCGAACGACCCCAGCGTGCCGAAACCATCTAACTGCGGCACCTGCGCCCCTCCCTCAAGCCGCGCCCCGGCGACCATCGGCTTCAACTGTGACACGCCCCTACGACAGCGGGCGGACAGATACTCGCCCTCAACGGAGCAGCACAAACGCTTCGGACGGCCTTCTGCCGCGTGACACCGAACGCGGCGGCGTCGGCACCGCCAGTTGCCGCAAGAGAGCCGAGCTCTCGGCAGCCACGCTTCGCCGTTGTCGCCGCTTAGTGCGTAGCAGCACCGGTCGCCTTCGGGGCCGGGGACGAGCAGTCGCACGAAGCGCGCTGTAGATCGGCTGGACCATCTACCAACCTCAACCGCTACGACTTCTTGTTACAGGAGAGGTCTTTGCACAACGAGTCGGCGATTGACCAGCGGATTCAAGGAGACTCACAGACGCTTCACCATCGGGTGCCAGCCCCCAGCCCTCCAGCGCCCCGTCACGAACCGGAGGCGACGGGCTGCGACGAAACTTTCCTCCCCCCATCGCGAGGCTCTCACTTGTCGTACCCGCAGTCGATGCAGCCGGGAATACGTTCTGGAATCCGGCGAGGTCCGACCTGTGTGCCTGGAGACTTCACGGACCCGAACAGGTCGATATCGAGCCATCGTGCTGGCTCGCGGGCACCGGAGACCCATGCGCCGAGCTCAGCAAGTGCTGCATGGACGGTCAGTCCGTTCAGGTAGACGACCGAGGGGTTGGCGACGCCAGTGCCGTACCCGTGTAGGCGGTCGACGGCTTGTTGACGGTCCGGTTTGGCCCAGCGCGAGATCTCGGCCGAGTCGAGTTCGTTGAGGCAGGTCAGACACGCGGCGCCGGGCAGCATGAACAAGACACGGCCGCCGAGCGCGACAGGCTGTTGCTGGTCATCGACGCCGGTGGCGATGTCGAGACGCGGGGTACGTGTGTCGATGGCGATCTGGTTGAGGCGGTGCCTCGGGCCGTCGTGGTCGACGCAGCTGATGAGCAGGTCGACGTCGTGGAGTTCGGGATGTTCCCCTGCGGGTGTGAGCCCGGGGAGAATCTGGACCTCGACTGTCGGGTCGATCGAGCGCATGCGGCGGCGCGTGACGACCGTCTTCGGGCTGCCGACATCGGCGTGGTCGGCGGTGACGAGACGATTCAGGTTGGTTGTCTCGACGAGGTCGTCGTCGAGGACGATGACATTACGGAAGCCGAGGTAGGCGAGCCCGAGAGCGGCGTGTGATCCGGTGCCTCCGGCGCCGACGACCGCCACGCGCAAGGCAGCGACGGCCGCTTGAGCCAGGGGTCCGAGGAGCGGGATCTGGCGGGCGAACCGGGTGTCGGTGACAGGCGGCGCGTTGAGCACTTTGATGTGGTCGCCAAGCACGGTGACCGTGTCGAATGGCTTACGTTCGAGCTCGCCATCGATGCCGGGGCGCCACCAGTCAGCACGGACCATTCCTTGCGCCCACACTGCAGCCGCGTAGGGTGTCCCGCCAAGCAGGTCGACCGCGTAGGGCGCCATCTCAGCGAGCGCACGCTCATCGATGGGTGAGAATCCTGGTGGCTTCAGCCGGTGGTTGTGGATTTCGACGAGACCGCGTCCGGCGGCGACCGCATGGTTGTGGATGCGATCGAGCTCCGTGTCGGCCAGGCGCCAGCCGTCGTGGTTCGGCTCGATCTTTTCGTCGTTGATGAGTGCGATGTCGACGACCTCGAGGACGGGACCGCCCTCGCCGTTGTGCAGCAGCTTGGTGAAGGCGAAGGCGAATCGCTCCCCGCGCGCGTCGGCCAGATGCCGCTCGATGCGTTCCCAGTGCTCGGTTCGCGTGAACTTCAGAGTGCTCATCGGTTCAGCTCGCCTCCTCGAAACGGGACAGAGCGCCGGCCAGGTAGTCCGCGAGGTTGCTGCCCTGTGCGGGGTCTACGTGGGGGTGCCAGTCGTTCGGGTCGATGTGGTAGGAGAACTGCAGCCAGGAGCGCCCGGCGTGCTGCTGTATGCCCTGGCTATTGCCGGGCGTCGCGCCGTCGGCCAGGGTCAGGTCCGGGCGGGCGCAAATGTTGTCCGGTTGACCAGCTGGGTAGTTCGCGGGGATGGCGAACAGGACTTCGGTATCGGCGTGGGACCAGCCCGCAGGCAGCGGGTGGTCTCGCAGCGCGACGACGAGGGCTTCAGCGTCGATGGTGGCGTTCGGGAACGCCTGGCGCAGCAGCTCTTCCTCCTGCGCCAGGCGTTCGGCGAGCCTGTCGGGCACGGACACGCGATCAGCCTCGCTTGAAGTGGGGACGGCGCTTGAACTGGGCTCCGGGCACGAGGCGGACTGTCTCGTCGGGCGTGATCGTGATGCGGGTTCCGTCCGGGAGGATCTGGACCAGGCCGTCGGCCGGGTTGATGCCGGCCATCGCCATGATCTGTGCACCGGTGATCGTCGGCCTGTCGTGGGTGTATTCCACGCCGTCGACCTCGAAGACGAATGTGGGGTGCTTGGTGTGGTCTGTCTCGGTCTGACTGTCTGCGGCTGCCATTGCGGAGCCTCCAAGGATCGGCCCGCCGGGTGCGGGCTTTCACCTCCTAGTCGCTGGCGGCAGTACGTCCGCAACCCCCTTCGCGCAAGAACTTTTCAAGCCGAATCCGTGGCGGCGTAGGTCAACTCCACGACGTCCGGTGCGGCGCTGGCCAGACGGCGTGCCAGCCGTTCTTCGTAGGTCGTGATGAGGATTTGCCCTACGGTGCCCGCTTGGACGGCCGACACCAAGGTCTGGGCGACTGCGGCGCGGCGACGCGGATCAAGATGCTCAAGTGGTTCGTCGAAACACACGGTTGAGGCACGTGCAACCGAACTCGCCAGCAGCAGTCGCGTCACGAGCAGAGCGGTGGACCGTTCGCCGCCACTCAGGTCGCCCACCGTCAGCGTGGCGTCTCCGTGGGGAATGGTGAGGTTTCCATCGGCGTCGAAATGCAGTCCGTCGGTGCCGAACACGAGCTTCCAGCGGCGGCCGACCTCGTGCGCGATCGGTTGGATGTAGTCCGTCAGGTAGCGATCGGCCAGCTTGTGGATGGTCTTCTCGCTGACCTCCATGACCATGTCTTCGCGCGCGGCCGCGATGAGGGTGGACTGATCGCGTGCGGCTTGCCGTAGTCTCACCAGCTCGCTTCTAGCTGCTCCGAGTCGAGCTGCCGCATCGCCATGGCGTTCAGCAAGATCTGAGAGACGTTGCCGCGCTTCGGCCAGCTCGGTGACTGCTTCTGCGCCAGGATCGTCACCGACCGGTTCAGTCGGGGTGTGTAGCGCATTGAGGGCATCGCGAAAACCGGTAATCGCGATCAGCCGCTCGCGAGCCTGCGCGGTGTCGCGCACACGTTGTTCAATCTCGGCGTGCGCAGCGTGGTCCACACCGCCATGCGCGGAGGCCGCAGCCTCGCGTTCGGCCGGCGTCAGCGGGCGAAGGCAGGTCGGACACTGATCCGTGGCAGATGCAAGGACCTCAGCAGCCGATGCTGCACGCGCTGCTCGAACCTCCGCCGCCGACGTGGCCGCCAGGCTGGACTCGAGCTCGCTTGAGGCAGCGCGCTCGCTATTGGCGATCGCAGCCCTCGGATCCTGATCGCCGAGATCGATGGAACCGGCCATGCGCGCGACAAGCCGCCGTACTTGCTCGTCGAAGGCACGAGCGTTCTGCCGATAGTCGCTCCATGCCTGCGCGAGAGATGCTGCCGGTTCCAGCCGGCGCGCCAAGGCCTCCGCGGCCTGTCGCTGATCCGCAATCCCGGACACTTCCGTATCCAACCGTGAGACCGTCTCGGTCAACGACGCGATGGCCTCGTCGGTCCCGCTCAAGTCATCGCGCAGAGTCTTGATCTTCGCCGCAAGCTCGGACCTCCGCGTATTGATCGCTTTGGCAGCCTGCAGCATAGGTGTGATGCCGAAAACATCGGCGAGGTGATCTTTGATCGGAAAGTCTGTGGCTTCCCCTTTCGCCCCTACGCCGAAAACCAGCGCGTCGAGAAGTCCGGGATCAGCACCCCAAGCACGGCGCAGGAGTTCCTCGTAGGCCTCTTCATCGATTGCCATGCCATTGGCCTTGGCAACGAAGCGAGCGGCGCCGCTGCGCTTGACCGACCTGGTCAGCTGCACCTCAGTGTCCGCCAGCACCAAGTCAAGGCACACTGTCGCCGATTCGTGGCCGACGCGGACCGCCTGGCCGAGGCGACGGGCCGAGGGAGTGCCGAGCAGACCCCATCGGACGGCCTCGACCAGCGACGTCTTGCCGACACCGTTCGGAGCGACGAAGAACGTGACTGGGCGGCTGAGCTCCAGGTCCAGCGTCTCGTAGGCTCGCCAATGGCTCAGCCGAATGCGTCGGATCACGATGCGGCAGCTCCCGCCATCTCCGCCAGGTGATCTACAAAGTCATCTGGCATCAGGCCGCCCGTTTGCACGCTCACTACGAGGGCGGCGAGTTCCGCCGCATCGACGTTGCTAAGTGCAAGCTGACCTTCCTTCTTGTATTCGAGCCGAGGCTTCGCACGAAGAGCCTGTGCGATCTGCGCCTCAGTCACCTCCCTCGCCACGGCGTCGAGAGCTGCTGTATCCGGCAACACGTCGAAATCGGCGACCCGGTCCCAGCGCGGCAGGCGGCGCTCGAAGAAACGTCCCAAGGCGAGCCCTAGAGGCTCCGGCAACATCGAGCTGTGAGG
This sequence comes from uncultured Streptomyces sp., assembly GCA_965654005.1. Classification (GTDB taxonomy): domain Bacteria; phylum Actinomycetota; class Actinomycetes; order Streptomycetales; family Streptomycetaceae; genus Streptomyces. The sequence goes on from CBFHCJ010000042.1 coordinate 5,756, forward strand.
GTCGAGCCAGCCAAGCACCGGACTGATCGAGCGCGTTACGTCGGCAGGCGAGAGAACGACAGCCCGCTCGGCGTCAGCAGAAGTGACACAAATCGCCGAGATGTCGGCGTACAGGTTAAGGAACCGCCCGAGCCCCTCCGGTGCGCTCGACCATGTGTCGGTATCACCCACGAGGACCGCTACCGCTTCCGCCAGCACAGCACACTGCGCAAACGCCTGCATACCCTGCGGTACCTCCGGCGACCATGCGGGGTAGAACTCCATCGAGATACGGCCTCGAAACCGAAAGGCCACCTCCTCAAGCGAGCCCTTAAGCAGTTCATCCGCTACTCGGCCTGAGGCCCGCGGAGCCGACTGGTCAGCCATGAGCAGCGGAGCGGACGATGCATCCGCCACCAAGCCCAATCGCAGGGCAACGGGGTCCTGCTCAATAGGTGGGAGTTCCGGATCTCGGTCGGCCAACGCCCTCACGATCTCGAACTGGCCCGTGATCACCTCTCGACGGCTCGGCGGCAGATCTGACAGGTTCGGCTGAGGGCCGAGGCCGCGCAGGAACAGTAGGTATTCCTCGATAAGCGCGTCGTTCTGGTTATCCAGTTCCTCGTTGTCAGTCACTGTGCCCCCTCCCATCCTGTGGTTCCTCTGCTGCGCTTCGATTCGACGCAGCGTCTGATCGCTTCGATGGCGCGCTTTCGCTGCCGACTCGCTGCTTGGTGTGTCTTACCGTTGCGGAACGCCCAGTCGGACAAGAGCTCCTCTCCCATGATCGTCTCTACGACCAGTTCGCGTTGCTCATCGGTCAGAAACCCAAGGCATCCTTTGGCCAGGCCGACTACACGCTCGTCTTCCTCTGCGGCTCGCGCGTCGTCGTCATGGAACTCCACCGCTGCCATGGCTACCGGGTCAGCAAGGAACCCCTTGATCCCTTCACGCTCACGCACGACACCCCTGCCGATGTCCTGCCCCCGTCGGAGAGCAATCATCTTCGCCAGCCCGGTGACCGACGACACATCAGCGGGGTCCTTCTTTCTCAACTGCTCGAACGCCTCGCAGACAGCGTCCTCGACATCGCGGGGATCTGGAACAGCGGAGGTGATCGAGTGAATCCCACGCCGGGCGCCCTGGTACATCGCACCGCGGACCGCTGCAAAGAGCTCAAACGCGTCGAGCCGACCCTCCCGCCATCGCAGCAGCAGTCCGTCGGCTTCAGTGTCCGTCCCAGAGTCGTCCATCACTCGTACGTCGGTCGGAAGGCGGCGACCGCAACCCCCTCTCTGGAAAATTCTTTAGCCGCGCATCGCGCATGCGTGCGGCGCCCCCTCTGCCCCAGTCTGTTCCCCTGCGAATCAGTAGTCACCAGGCCGCAGCAGGTAGAGGCGAGATGGCGAGAAGGGGCACATCGTAGCCAGCCGCCGTCTGCTTCGCGACGGTTCATTGGGCTGGCCGCCGGCATGTAGGCCACCAATGGATGATCCGAACCAACTGGACGAGTTCATCGAAGCGGTGGCCAGACAGCCGGACGAGCCTTCGCACGATGTGCCTTCGGCTCACCGCAGCCCACGCCAAGTGGGCCGTGCGGACTGACACGACGGTCAACGCCGAGGGCGCGTAGTCCGGCCGAGCCAAGACCACCCGGCCGGTGGTCAGCAGGGCGTCGGGATAGGCCACCGCGTTCACGAGGGCACAGATCGACGGCCTCATGCGGTACTGGGTGTTGAGTGCGACGAGCCGAGGCTGCTGGAGGACGGTCCCCGCGGGGCTGACCAACCCGGCGGCGCGGAAGGCGTCCGTGGCCGACCAGCGGCGGGCGTGGGCCCTGTCGTCCGGAGTCGCGGCTCGGTCCTCGACCGCCTTGGTGATTGCTGGCAGTTGCCGGAAGTCCCCGGCAACGACGACACGTTTGCCGGCCAGCCCGCCCACGTACCAGGCGGACGGCAGATCGACCATGCCCGCTTCGTCGATCACTACGACATCAGTGCGCTGAAGTAGGGGACGGGACGGGACTGCCTTGGCCACGGTGGTTCCCAGAACCCGGCAGTTCCTGCGAACGGCGTCCGTGATGCGACGCAGCTCCGCCTCGGCCGCGTCGATGCTCTGCTGCACGGCGTCGGCCTGCTTCACCAGGTCCGGGCAGGGTGGCAATCCGGTGAGTCCAGGGGTGAGCTGTGTGATGTCCGCCCTGATGCGGGTGATGTTGGCGAGAGCCTTGCGCTGTGCGCCTCTGCCGCGTTCTCAGCGCGCTTCGCCTCGGAAACCTGCTGTCCGGCCGCCTGGAAGTCCGAGAGGACGGCATCGAGCTTGGCCTGCTTCCGCTCGGCACGCCTGCCTGTCGGTTGACCCATGTCCTTGATACGAAGTGCGAGTTGCCCAGCCGCGATCTGCGCTTGATCGAATGCCTGACGAGCGCTCTGGGCAGCTTTGCCTGCCCTCTCATAAGCCGTACGGGCGGTGGCGAGACCCTCCTCCAGGCCCCGTATCCGGTCGTAGAGCGCGATACCTGCACGGACGGCAGTCAGCGTGGCGTTCCATTCCGTCAGCTGGCTCTGCAACTGCTCGGAAAGGCCTTCGGGCCGTTGCCACCGTCGCTGCGCAGCTCCGCCGCGACTTCCAGCCGAGCCGCACGCATCAACTCGGCAACCTGATGGTGCCGTTCGGCCCCCGTCATCCCGTGGTCCCCCGTTCCCGTCGGCCAGTACAAGGCATGGCCACCCGGCGCGACCTTATGCCGTCATGGAAGGTGAGGATGCTGATCCAGCCAGGCGCGCACAGGGCATCAGGGGTGCTTGGGCGCGGAGCGACGCGGCCGCCAGGAAGTCAAGTCGTGTGTGGTTAGTCCATACACACTGAGCAGGTCTTCGAAGTGACGCTGGAACACCTCGAATTGCCCGAGCCTGCCCATTGAATACTCCTGAACCTCCCATCGGCGCATGGACCGGAGCAGTTCCTGTACTCCGGCCAGGAGAGAGGTAATCCGGTACACACTCGGATTTGGTTGCCGACCAACGGCACCGACCAGATCCAGCAGAACGCGAACACGATCGGTTTCGCTCCAGCCGGACCAGCCGAGCAGCAGGCCGCCCCCTTCGTCAACAACGTCAGCGTAGGAGATGAAGCGTTCCCGGGGAATGTCCAGCCTGCCTCGGATCGACCAGTAGGACGCGCGCTGGAAATCGGCGCTCACGTACTTGGGCGGAACGGGGATCCCCAACGCCTCGCCCGTCTCGTCCTCGCGGCGCTGAAGCTCCCACACCCGCTCCCACTGCGCGCGCTTACGCAGTCCCGACTCCTTGTACCTCAACGCTGCCGCATACGGGACCTGCTCACCGTCCAAAATCGCGGCCAGCACATCTGCGAGCGTGCCCTCCCGCCGTCCCAAGTGGTCGGCCGCGTAGAGCGCGGCTGCGGAACGGACCCCGGCATCGTCACCGAGTTCCCGTGCCAGATGCCCGATCGTCCGGGGACGCGGACGCCTGTCGCCGTTCTTCTCCTCGAACCACAGTCGTTCGTCCTCGCAACGGTCGAGCAGCCACGTGCGCAGCGCTCGCTCTTCGCTCTTCTCCCAGGGCTCCGTCGCCCACCGCCGCTTGTACTCAGCGCGCTCGACGAGGGCGATCGCCTGACGGGACTCAATGGCATCGATCCTGGCCTGTACGACGTCCCGGTAGGCCGCCGGCCAATGGTTCGGGACGTCGGTGACCAGTGTGGCTTCGTGTCTATCGAACCAGGACGGCCCTTCGAGCCAGGACGGCGAGGCCGTCCCGTCGGCGACCTTGCGTGCCCACACGATCTCGAACGCGCGCTCCCCTGGCCTCAGCGTGGGGAGTTCGCAATCCGGCGAAGTAATCAGACGAGCTCGCTCATCGGCCGACAGCAGTCCATACGAGGCGTAGACGTCCCAGTCCAGTTCCTCCTGAAGGGCGACCATCTCATGGCGTGTCCGTGCGTATGCGGCTCTTGCGGCGTTCAGAGCCTTCCGGCTGAGCGGGCGCCGATCCGTAAAGACGGTGCTGGGCTGCTGAGCGTCAAGAAGCCTGGCCAGTCTGGTCAGTTCCCGTGAGCGAGCTCGGGGGGCGTCGGAGGGAAGCGGAAGCTGGAGAAGAGACTTCGCCGTAAAGCTGTACGTACGTGCCCATTCCTTGCCCGCCGAGGAGAGGGTCACCCCGGCGTTCCCCTTGTCGGGGCTGGTCTGCTTGAGCCAGAAACATGCCGTGGACGAGTTGAGGACTCCGAGCAGACCGACGTACGTGTCCTCGCTTGCGTCGGCCGGCAGTCGCAGTACGGGGGCCGTCCTGCTGAACGCCTCAGCGTCGTCTGCCTGCGCGAAGTGATTGTGCGAGGCCACTGCGGCAAACGTGATCATCGGGCCCTGATGGCGCTCGGGGAGCCGGCGTCGCCAGGTCCACCAGGGCCGGGTCTGCGAGGATTCCCGCCGCCCGGAAGCCGTGCGGAGGACCTGTCGCATCGTCCAGAGGTGGCGCCCCCACGAGCTGCTGAGGTTCAGGGGAAGCGGTGAACCGTTCCCGTCGTAGGGTGCCAGGACTTCCGTTGCTGCTTCAGCACGCCAGTCCCGCACGGCTGCCCCCGTGACAAGGCCGAGGCCCAGCCCGGACGCGTCGGCGTGTCGGTCGAACCACGGGCGGCCGAGCTCGAAGACGTCTAGCTCCCCCGGGGCGGAGCCCGCTCCGACCGGCCCGGAAAGTACGTCGGTCAACCGTCGAGGCGATCCCGAGAGCCGGTCCATGAGATCCGCTGCTCCGCCGCCCACCATAGGCCACGGGAAGCGGCTGAAACGGTGGCGGGGTTCATCCTCGACGCTCACCCATTCCGAGCTGCTGCCGGGCCGGTCGATCTGGGCGAGGATCGACTGCCACACGATCCCCTGGTCCGCTTGAGCCGGTTGCTCCGGCTCCGTGGGCTCGCCGTGCACACTGAACAGCGCCCGCACTGGGGCATCACGCATGGTCGAGTCATTGCGACCGACAAGAATCAGGGTCGGTGTCCCATGGCCCGGCACATAAGCGCCCGAGGTGTCGATGACATGCGTCAGTCCGACGCGGGGCAGGAAATCTTCGATCAGTTTTTCACCGAAGCTCCGCTTCGTGAAGGAGCTGGACGTGTACTGCCCAACATACCCGCCGGGCGTCACTTCGTTTTTGCTCACCGCCAGCCGGAACATGCGCTCCACGAATAGGAGAGAAAGCGGAAATACTCCAACGGCAACATCATAGGCTCCCCTGTAAGCGGCTCTTCTCATCTCGTCATACACGGAAATATATGGAGGCTCCCCCACCACGACATGGTAGGAATTCACTCCGAGAAGGTCACAGGAGGCCGAGAATTCAGCAACATCTCCGGTCGTGTGGAGCAGCTCGCGGGGCGCGCCACGGCCTTCCAATAGAGCGTCCCCCGCCGCGACGTTGACCTCCCACCCCGGCACCTGCCTCAGCAGTCGTCGTCGACCACTCGCCTGCACAGCGGCCATCAGCAGCCTGAACCTCGTGATGTTCACGGCGAACGGATTCACATCGCAGCCATGGACCGACTTCAGGGCACGGCGGATCAGCTCATCATCCGTGGTACCGGGCTCAACCGTCCGCCAGGCGTTCAGCAGCCGTCCGAAGAGTCCAAGGAGGAACGCTCCCGAGCCGCAAGCTGGGTCGATGGATCGAAAGCCCTTGAGGCCGAAACCCGCGATAGCCGGATCCGCGGTGACGTCCAGAATGAATTCCTCGATGAATTCAGGAGTCTGGACGAGCGCGTAGGCCTGCCGCGCCCCCTCGCTGATGTCCTGGTACAGGTCCCCGAGGAAGCGAGTGTCGAGTTGCGGGTCGGTGAAGTCGAATCGGAGAGAACCGTCTTCGTCTCGCTGCCGCCAGAATACGACCAAGCCGGTCGCCGCCCGCGGAGAAGGTGGCAGCTGCCAGAGGGGACTGTGCTCGCGGTCGAAAATGCGGTCCATCACAGGGTGGGACCACGCCAGGTGCGTGACGGCCTCGACCAGCCAGTCCCGGTCCTGAGCCTCCTCGTGCTGCGCCAGGTACGTGCGCTGCCGTTCCTCCGCCTCTGCCAGGCGACCTCCCGGCCCTGCGATGAACGGCCTGGCGATCAAGTCGTTGTCCTCGCAGTAGCGTACGAAGACCGTGCCCAGTACCCAGGCCACCGCAACCTGCATGATGCGTTCGTCGCGCCAGGCGCCATACGTAGCGGCCGTACGACCTTCGGCTCTCTCTTGCTCGTATGCGCCCCGCAGCCGGTCCCGATACTGATCGACGTTGTCGCTGCGCTCGCGGAGATCCGTCTCCAGGATCCGTAGTTGCCGGCGCAGACCGGAAAGGAGCGCCTCTCTGTCCAGCGAGGGCGTCCCCGTATCGGCTCCGCGAGTCGGAGGCACAGCGGCGACCTCTCCTCCGTACATCGACGACTTCACGATCCACTGTCCTGTCGCACACATCCTGCCAGCTCTCGGGCTGACACCCCGGCTCCGTGACCTGTCAGCGGCGCGACGCGACCGTCCGCAACCACCTGGCGCTCTATCATTCCTGTGCGCACCGGACCGCCGAGGGGACACATGCTGACACGACTCGAAGTCAGTGGATTCAAGAACCTGCTCGACCTCAACGTCGAGTTCGGTCCCTTTACCTGCATCGCAGGCGAGAACGGCACCGGAAAGTCAAACGTCTTCGACGCGATCCAGTTCCTGAGCCTGCTCACCGACCATTCCATGATCGAGGCCGCCCAGGCCGTCCGCGGGACCCATGGCGCACTGCACGGCGACGCGCGCGATTTGTTCTGGAACGGCTACTCGGACGGCGAACACCGCATGGAGTTCGCCGCAGAGATGATCGTCCCTAGTGAGGTCGAGGACGACTTCGGCCGCCTTGCCGAACCGACAGCCACTTTCCTCCGCTACGACCTTCACCTCGGGTACCAGCCGCCGCAGGGCGGGGAGCGAAGCGGCAGGCTGACCCTGCTCCGCGAGGACCTCAATCAGATCAGGTCGAGTGATGCTGCCTCGCATCTTCGGTTCTCGCCCGCCAGAGCCTTCCGAAGCAGCGTCGTCCGCGGTCGCAGGTCCGCACCCTACATCTCCACGTCTCTTGAGACGGGCGACCCCGTCATCCTCGTTCACGCCGACGGCGGCCGAAAAGGGAAGCCGCGGCCGGCACCCGGGAGACGAGCAGCCAAGACCCTGCTCTCCTCGATCAATCTGAACGACGATCCGACCATCCTGGCGGCCCGGCGGGAAATGCAGTCGTGGCGACGGCTTGCCCTCGAACCCTCCGCCCTGCGTACCTCCGACAACTACCGGGACCCCAGCGAAATGCAGCCTGACGGCCTGCACCTGCCACGCAGCCTGGACCGGATCGCGCGGGAGAGGTTTCCGGACGACCCGGCCCGCGTCTACTCCAGGGTCGCGGGGCGCCTGTCAGATCTGTCCGGACTGCACGTCAAGACGCTGCACATCGAAGCAGACGACACACGCGAGCTGCTGACCATCAAGCTCCACGAGATCGACGGCTTGGTGCTCCCTGCGCGCAGCCTGTCGGAGGGAACCCTGCGCTTCCTGGCCCTGTGTGTCCTCCTCGAGGATCCGCAGGCGCACGGTCTGCTGTGTATGGAGGAGCCGGAGAACGGCATTCATCCGGCCAACCTCTCCGCCATGGTGGAGCTGGTACGCGATCTGGCAGTGGATCCTTCCGTACCGGTGGACGAGGACAACCCCTTCCGGCAAGTCCTGATCAACACTCACTCCCCGGGTGTTGTACAGCTCGTGGACGCGCCCGATCTACTGATCGCCGACACCGCGAGCATCCCCCGGGGCACGGGCAAGGCGGCACGTGGCCTGCGGTTGCGCCCGCTCGCCGGCACTTGGCGGGCCAGCGGCGCAGAGAAGGGCTACGGCACCAAGGCCGACATCCTCGCGTACCTCACGTCTCCTCCGGGGGCCAGGCTGACCCTCGCGGAGAGTGCCTCGTGACTGTTCGAGCTCTGTACCTCTGTGAGGGGTCCAGCGACACCGGCCTGAGCGATCACATCAAGGAGATCGGGGCGGAGATGGGTCGCGAGATTCTTGTGACGCCTCCCGATCTGGACCGGCTGCCGGACAAGCCGGGCCACTCGGTCAGGGACAAGCTGCGCGCCGCACAGCGGCTCAGCGATGAGTGGCAGGTGTACGACCTCGTCGTCATCCACCGCGACTCCGACGGCAATCCGCCGGAGCGGCGGCGCACTGAGATCGCGGAAGCAGTCACTGAGGTGTGCCCTGGCCTGGTGCACGTGCCTGTGATCCCGGTACGGATGCTGGAGGCGTGGCTGCTTCTGAACCAGAAGGCGATCCGTGAAGTGGCGGGAAACCCCAACGGCAAGGTGGCACTCGACCTCCCCAAGGCAACGCGGGCCGAGTCGGTGCCAGACCCCAAGGCGCTCCTCAAGCAGGCGATCGCCACTGCCAGCGAGGACAAGGGGCGCCGCCTGGAGAAGCTCCAAAAGCGCTTCCCGGAGAATCGAGCGCGACTGCTGCAGATGCTGGATCGTGAAGGACCGGTCCAGCAGCTCGCGTCCTGGCAGGCATTCACGCAGGACCTCCGTGAAGCGCTGAACAGCCTCTGAGGTTATCCACAACCCCCGAGTTATCCACCAAGATCAATGCGCCGTGCCGGCAGGGTGTTTTGCTACGCACATGACAGGAAGCTCGCAACACCTCCGAGAAAACGATCCACTGTCCGCCGTCCCTTCGCGCTCCACTGAATGCATGACGCCGGTGAGCAGTACGACCAGCACGCCGCCGCAGTTCGAACTCCGCTGCGGCGGAATGCACTTGGTCATACGACGGATACCCACGTGGCTCGTCACAACTGTCACCACAGCCACGGGAGCCGGGGCAGCCTGGTGGACAAGCCGTTGAACGTACTGGCCAGAAGCAATCAAGCGTGACCATCAAGCCAGCTCATCGCAAGATCACGCCGAACGGAATCGCTTTTCAGGATCCCTGCCGCGTCGCCGGCGTGAACCCAGGATCGGTCAACAGCGAGATCTCGTAGCCGCCTTCGCCCGAGATGAGCGAGTCGCTGTCCCAGTGCAACTCAACCTCGTCCAAGCCCTTGTTCCGAACGAGCCAGTCGTAGTTCTTCAGCGCGATGATCGTCTCTTCGGTCATGGGCCCGAGGCTACTGGGCACGGCAAAACGCTGCTGGCGTTCACCCGGAACTGGGAGCCTGCAACCGCCGCCTTCGGGCCCATACTGCAACGGACGCCGCTTCCCACCTCACGCCACCATCCCAGAGACCCACACCAAGATCGACGTAACTATGATCTGGCCCAGGTCAGAGGCGTCGCCCGACCCCCGCTCCAGGGACTTTTCAGGGACTTTCAGCTCTGTCTGAGGGACTTCCGAGGGACTTTCCACCGCGTAACGCGGCAAGCCCCTGAAAGATCGGAAAGGGCCTCCGACGCAGGTCAGAGGCCCTTTCCGAGGCAAAGCCGCAGGTGGCGGCAGACGAGTCGGGCTGTACGCCGGGTTCTGTTCCGAGAGGTCCTCGCGGGCCCCCGGTGACGGCCATCCATCTAGGACCGGCGTTGCCGCCGGCCTCGTGCGGTCTACCCGCGGACTCGGGCGGGCAGCCCTCGAACGTCCGCGCAGAGCATGCCTGTTACAGCGGCTCCTCTTGACCTTGCTCCGGGTGGGGTTTACCTAGCTGCCCAGGTCACCCTGGGCACTGGTGGTCTCTTACACCACCGTTTCACCCTTGCCGAGGACCGAGGTCCCCGGCGGTCTGCTTTCTGTGGCACTGTCCCGCGGGTCACCCCGGGTGGCCGTTAGCCACCACCCTGCCCTGTGGAGCCCGGACGTTCCTCGGGGAGGTCCACAAGAACCCCCACGCGGCCGTCCGCCCGGCTCGTCTGCCGTGTGGACCATGGTACCGGGCGTCCGCCGCGCCTCGCTCCGGCGGTCGGTCCCGCCGTCGCGAGCACCGGGCCCGCAAGGATCAGGGCCTGGCCGGCGAAGCCCACGAGCGGGGCGACCTCGACGGGACGCAGTCCGCTCTCCAGCAGCCCTCGGACCCGGGTCACCGGTACAGCAGGTCGAGCGGCGGCCCGCAGCGGCCGGGGCGCGCCCTGGTCCAGGGGCGTGTTCCCGCCCAGCGGCTCAGAGGAAGTCGGATGTCTCGAGTTCGAAGGCGAAGGGCTCCGGGAGGGGGATCGGTTTGCCGAAGGGGCGGGTGCAGAGCTGGCGGTAGTCGTCGTTCTCCGGGTCGCTGAACAGCGTGATCGAGGAGGCCTCGCGGTCGACGAGCAGGTAGAGGGGGATGTCGCCACGGGCGTAGCAGCGGCGTTTGGCTTCGCGGTCGGTCCTGGGTTTCGTGGACGTCACCTCCAGGACCATGGCTACGCCGTCGCAGGGCATCCAGGAGTCGGCGCCCCGGTAGAGCCGCAGTTCCGAGGGGGCGAAGGTGCCGTCGGGGATCACGTGGTCCTTCGGGCAGCCGCCCCCGCTCCGCAGCTTCAGGCCCTTGTTCCCGGAGAACTGCATGCGGGTCCGGGAACGCCTGTACACCTGGTTCACGACCAGCTCGATGCAGTCCTCGTGGTCCCCGTCCGGCGGCGGTGTCACAACGATCTCCCCCTCGACCAGTTCGGCCCGGAATCCCTCCGGGGCGTCCAGGGCGAGAAAGCCCTCCAGCAGGACCTCTTCCTGCGTGAGCGGCTCATGGGCCATGGCAGTCATGTCACGCCCCTCCTTGGGTCGCTCGCCAGACTGGGACATCGGAAGATCACCTGTCAGTGAGATCGGGAACCGTTCCCTCGATCGTGGCACACGATCACGGCCGCCGTCAGCGACGTACGGACCCGGCGAGCCGCTCGCTTGGCCCTGCCGCGACGTCGGCGTTTGTGACGTCAGCGGTTGTACTGACCCATGCGGATCGGAGAAGTCGCCGCGGCAGTCGGCGTCACCACGCGGACCGCGCGGCACCACCCGTCGACGGGTGGTCGGCGTCGTCCGTCTCCACGCCTACGACGCCGACCGGTTCGTACGAGCGATCAAGCGGGCGCGAACCGTACCTTCGCCCTTCCCGGATCGGCCCGGGTGAGCCGGACCCGCAGCCGCTCCCCCAGCGGCAGCGGGGCCGTGCCTCCCTCGATACGGGCGACGACCGCCGGGGACGCCAACTGAACGGTGCCGACGGTCGGTTCATGCTCGTCGACGTCCACCACGCAGCCGTCGAAGACATCGCCGACGCGGTCCCTGAGCAGAGCGGCCTCGACGATGTCCACGCACGCGTGCTCGACCGCTCCGGCCCGGCGGTCGCCCTCGGCCATCTCCTCGGGGAGTGCGTCGAGCGCGCCGAGGACCCAGCCGGGTGGGGCCTCGTTCGCGACGGCCGCGAGGCAGAGCTCCAAGGCGTAGCGGTCGGCCAGGCGGCGCAGCGGGGCCGTGCAGTGCGCGTAGGGGGCGGCGACGGCGGAGTGCGTGGTGATCCCGGGAAGTCTCCCGTCCCGGAAGACGGTGTAGCCCGCGCCGTGCAGCAGGGTCGTGCACTCCTGGAGGAAGGCCGCGTGGTGGGGGCGGTGCGGGTCCAGGGAGCGGACGAGCGCCGCGTACGAGACATGGTGCGGCCAGTCGATATGCAGGGCGTGGGCGGTACGGCGCAACCGGCCCACCTCCCCCGCTCCCGCCTTCGCTCGAGCGGGGGGACCCCCGTCGTCGGGCGCGGCCGGGAGCATGCGCAGGACGCCGGTGCCGTGGTCGAGCATGAGGTCGGCGGCGGCCATGCCGGTGAGGAGCGAGAGCTGCGCGTTCCAGCCCTCGGCGGGGAGCGGGGCGCGGTAGGCGAGTTCGTAGGTGTGGTCGCGTTCGACTACCTGCTGCACGGGCACGATCAGGGAGATGCCGCCGCGCTCGACCTCCAGCCGCTCGCGCCGCTGCCCGATGTCCTTGAGCAGCGCCACCGGCTCTTCGGCGGTCTCGTCGTCGATCTGCCGCTGTACGCCGGCGAGGTCGAGGTCGGCCCGGCTGCGGACGAGGGCGCGGCGGACGTCCACGGCGAGCGTACGGCCGTCCGCGTCGAGGTCGAGGGTCCACAGGACGGCCGGGCGGGTCTGCCCCGGCAGCAGGCTCGCGGCGCCCGCGCTCAGGACCGGCGGATGCAGCGGGACAGTCTCGTCCGGGAAGTACAGGCTGGTCACCCGCCGATGCGCCTCGGCGTCCAGCACTCCGGACGGTACGACGAAGGCGGCGACGTCGGCGACGGCGTACCGGACGCGGTAGCCGGTGCCCCGCCGGGACAGGTGCATCGCCTGGTCCAGGTCGGTGGCGTCAGGAGGCGGTCGTGAAGCGACTCGTCGGAAGGGCGGTGGCGGGCGACGGGTGGGCCAATCAAGGGTGAAGAAGGGGAGGTCGGTGGCGTCGTTGAGGGGAAGGGCCGGGTCCCTCGCCGCCTGTTCCGCCTGGGCCAGGACCTCCGGCGGGAAGCTCTCGGGCACATCGAGTGCGGTGCGCAGCGCGGTGAGGGCGGCCCGGAGGGGGGCTTGTGGGGCACCGGTCACGCGGATCTGGCGGCGGGGCATACAGCGAGCGTAGGACGGGGGTGGTGAGGTGGCACGCCGTAGGCTGTCGCGGAGCCCTGGAGCCCTGGAGCCCTGTAGAGAGCCCTAGAGCCATATAGAAGGAGTACGTGTGCTTGTCCTGCTGCCTCCCTCCGAAGGCAAGGCGTCCTCGGGTCGTGGCGCCCCGCTGAAGCTGGAGTCCCTCTCGCTGCCGGGGCTCGACGCCGACCGCGAGGCCGTGATCGGCGAGCTCGTCGAGCTGTGCGCCGGTGACGAGGACAAGGCGCGCGAGGTTCTCGGGCTGAGCGAGGGGCTGCGGGGCGAGGTCGCGAAGAACGCGGAGCTGTGGACGGCCGGGGCGCGCCCCGCCGGGCAGATCTACACGGGTGTCCTGTACGACGCCCTCGATCTGGCCTCCCTCGACGCGGCCGCCAGGAAGCGCGCCGCGCGCTGGCTGCTGGTCTTCTCCGGGCTGTGGGGCGCCGTCCGGGTGACCGACCGCATCCCCTCCTACCGCTGCTCGATGGGCGTGAGACTGCCCGGGATCGGCGCGCTGGGCGCGTACTGGCGCACCCCGATGGCCACCGTCCTGCCCGAGGCCGCCGGCGACGAACTCGTACTGGATCTGCGCTCCTCCGCGTACGCGGCCGCCTGGAAGCCGAAGGGCGAGATCGCCGGGCGGACCGCGACCGTGCGGGTGCTGCACGCGCCGACCCGGAAGGTCGTCAGCCACTTCAACAAGGCGACGAAGGGCCGGATGGTACGGAGCCTGCTCACGGCCGGTGCCGCGCCCGCGAACCCCGCCGAACTGGTGGAGGCGCTGCGCGACCTGGGGTACGTCGTGGAGGCGGAGGCTCCCGCGAGGGCGGGGCAGGCGTGGTCGCTGGACGTGCTGGTGCCGGACATTCACTGAGGGACACCGAAGGTCGCCCCAAGTCGTTTGCACTACGGGCAACGCTCTTTTTACCGCTGACCCGGGCGCTGGTGGCGGGCGGGCTGCCCGCGATCGAGGTGACGCTGCGGACCCCGGCCGGGCTCGACGCGATCCGGGCGATCGCGGCACAGGTCACGGACGCGGGGTCGGCACGGTCGTCACGCCACGGTAGGTGAGCGACTGCGCACTGTCCGACGTCGGCT
>CBFHCJ010000043.1:0-19116 GCA_965654005.1 uncultured Streptomyces sp.
GCACCGAGGCGCAAGGACGGCGCCGTAACGCCCCCGCCCCCGGTGCAGGCCGACCCGAATGGCCGGCCGCCCGCCGGTTCCTTGAACTCCGCAGAGCCCCCGCCTGCTGAGCATCACGCTCGCTGGGCGGGGGTCTCTCTTTGTCTGATCAGCGGAGCTGATCCGGTCTGGTCTTCGAAAGATCACGTCCAGCGCCAGGAGTACAGCCATGAGCCAGTCCCTCGAACCCACTGATCCCCGACAGACGGAGCACATGCGCTGCGACTGCGTTCCGGACCTGGGGCCCGCGCACTGCCACTTGTGCTCCGAGATGACAGGACGAGACGAGGCCTACCCGGGACCGCACTGCCCGACGCGCGCCGTCGAGGCCGCCAAGGTCGCCTTCGAGGTGGCGGCGGGCTACGAGCACGCTGGGCCGGTGGTCTTGCACGCCAGCGAGTTCGCTGATGTTCATGGCGCAGTGAGCGCTGCACTGCAGGCCCGCGCAGAGCAAATGCCGGAGCTGCCGCGGCACACGGTGCCCATCGCGGCGAGCTACAGCATCCGTGGCGCACACGCGGAGCTCGACGACGTGACGTTCCCGTCTGCTGCCGGCCTCACCACCGCCGTGATCACCATCCGCACCAAATGCCAGCTCGACCGGCTGACGCTGGTCCCCGTGATCAGCCAGATCTCCCATGAAGTCGAGAGCGCAGCCGAGGAGCAGGACGACGCCTACGTCGCCGAGAAGATCTACATCATCGAGGAAGGACCCAGCGCATGAACGCCGCCACCAGCACCGCGGGTTCGACGTGGCGCGACCGCGCCGCCAAGACGATCGGCCGGGTGCTCCTCACCCTCATGATCGCGACGAACGTGATCGTCCTCGCGCCGGCGGCAGTCTTCTGTGTCATGACCGGCCAGTACACGCCGATCATCGTCAGCATCGCCTTCAGCGGCGTGTGCTGGTGGATCCTCCTGCGTACCCTTCGGGCTCTTACCGAGAAGCACCGCGCGAGGAAGGCGCTCATGAGCGCGACCCAGAACTGAAACCGCAGTCCAGATCCGATCCGAATGAAGCACAGCGCCATGAGCACCAGCACCATCAGCACGAATGATCTTGCGAACCTTCAGGTCGGCGACAAGGTCGTCGTCAAGAGCCTCGACGAGAACACCGGGGAGACCATCTGCACGACCGCCGTCCTCGACCGACGAGACGTCCCCGCCATCCCCGGCTGGGGAGGTCGGGAGGAAAAGAGCTTGGTCCGACTGGGAAGTGGCTTCTGGTACGACCTGGTCACCGGGCTTCAGGACGACTCGGGGGCCACACGCATCGCACGGTGTGCCTGACACCCACCCTGAACGCCGAAGATCCCCGCGGAGACGTGCGCTCCACGGGGATCTTCTTTTCTCGCCGGCTGTCGGCGGTGCTCCTACTTCTCCAGCTTCCAGGCGTGCTCGTACTCGGCAACGGCCATCATGAACTTCATCGAAAACAGCCCCTCGGCGGGGGACTCCGTGAGACTGCGCAGCGTCGCACCTTTCGCGATGATCAGCTCAACGACGGCCCGCATCGCCTCGAGGGTCCGTCCGAGCCTGTCGTACTGCCAGACGACGACTTCGTCGCCGGCCTGCAGCTCCGCCACCAGCTCGCGCAGCCCGGGGCGGTCAGTGCCCGCGGTGGTTCCTGAGACGCCCTCGTCCGAGAAGATCCGGATCGCGCCGACTGCCTCCGTGATGGCGGCACGCTGCGAATCCGCGGATCCGTTCGCCGTCCGCACGTAGCCAAAGGTCCTCGTCGGCTGATGCGGCTCCGTGACGCTGTGCAGCGTCGCGCCCTTCTCCTCGGTCGCCGCGGCAGAGTCGTCGCCAACGACCTCGCGGTTGAAGACGGTCACCTCGTCGCCTGGCTCCAGGTCTGCGATCATCTCGGCCAGGACCGGACTTCCGAAGCACTCGTCGTGCTCCAGGCCCAGCTCAAGGCCCTGCTGACGGACCGGACAAGCACCGCAGATCTTCTTCGCCTTGAGGGTGGACCCGCCGCCCTTGAAGAACTTCTCGGGGTCTTCGCCGATGCATCGCGAGTGCACGCGCCAGGCCGGCGCGTCGTCGCTCTCGACGTCAGAGAGATCGGTTCGTTCTTGCGCGATCGTCATCGCTGCACCTCCAGAGCATCAGCGGGCTTTTCGGTGGTCTCCTGAGGCGGGGCGATGATCAACCGCCGTGATCCATTAATCGCCCGGACCACCCTGAGCTTCCGGCCCCAACCGCCCAGGACATGAGCGAGCGCGGGCCACGACTCGAAAGTCTCCAGCGTGAGGACGTCGCGACGGCGCACCACCGCGGGGATGTGCAGCAGCGTCAGTTGGACGTAGATCATGTGCATGGCCTGCGGTGCTATGTCCTCTGCCGTGACATGCAGCTGCGTCTGTGGGTTCAGGCCGTGCTCGAGCATCGCCTGCGACAGGGCGACAATGAACGCGCCCGCGCCGCAGCTGGGTTCATACACATTGGCGAAGCCGTCCCTCTGCACCTGCTCGACCACCGAGTCGATCTGCATCTCGGCCATCAGCTGGGCGATGTCGTAGGGCGTGTAGTACTGGCCGAGCCGCTCGTTGCCGAGCTCCAACTCCATGTAGAGGTGGCCGAGCACGTCACAGGGTTCGCGCTGCATCTCCATGGTCACCAGCGCCAGGGCCTCAGCGAAGCGGTCCAGCTCTGTTCTGCTGTAGCGGCCGGCGATCTGGAGGTACTGCCCTTCGCGCGCTTCCCAGGCCTCGCTCCCGCGGATGTCCACGGCGTTGCGCAGAGCCAGCGCCGCCATCTCGACGAAGTTGTCGAAGACTTCGCTCATCCGCTTCGCGCCGGTGTTCGCCGCCAGCAACTTCACGATCTTGCGGTAGCCGCTCATGCGCCCGGCTCGGGGCTGCTCTTCGAGCCGACCGTGAGGACTGCGGCGGAGCCCGGAAGCTCCTCATCCGACCCGAGCGGCTTCCGCCGGGCCTGCTCGTGAAGCAGAACCAGCGCCCCATCGCGGATGAACGCGAGCACGATCTCGTCCGACAACTCGATGCGGCTGCTGATCTCTTCGACCTCGGCCTTCGAGGTCGCATCCAGTGCCTCACACATCAGGCCACCTCCTTACTGCGCTTGCCCGCGGGCTTCGCGGCGAGGGCCTGCTGCTCGACGTGGCGCGCCGCGATGTACAGGCCCTCGCGGTTCAGGTGCCGCGAGTAGCTCGAGTCGAGGTAGAGCACGGGCACATCACCGGCGGCCTTCAGCAGCGCCGGGTGCAGCAGGTGCTTGATCGGGCCCGAGCCACCGCCGTAGACGTAGACGACCTCGGTCGTCGCGCCGGCCTGGGAGAGGACGTCACCGAAGGAGGAGACGATCTCGTCGACCAGGTAGCTGGCCTCGTCCTCGACGAAGCCGGCGGCGCGCTGGTGACGGTTCTTCACCAGCACCGACGGCTCCGCGTGGAGAAAGTCGGCCAGCTGCTTGCGCGAGGAGAACTGCAGCGTGGCGTCCGACTCGCTCATGCGCTCCATGGCGTTCATCAGCGCGGTGCCGTAGCCCTCGTCGAGGGTGTCGGCCGCCTCGGGGTTGAACCGGCCGTCGGTGAAGACCGGGAAGTTCACGGTGCCCTCGCCGACGTCGACGCCGATGGTGTTCTGCACCGCCACCAGATCGGAGGCAGAGACACCGTCCACGATGGACGCGTCACGGGCGCGCAGATCATCGAGCAGGGCCTGTGCGAGCGGCTCGCCCTTGTCGGTGATGGCGAACTGCGCGGAGGCACCCTCGGCCATCACCTGGACGTCGACGAACTGCAGACGCACTGAGACCGGGGTGCTGAAGTTCTTGATCGTCACCAGGTGCACCGTCGGATCCGCGCTGCCCAGCAGACCGATGAACTCGGCGGCGTAGGCGTGGCGACGCGCGACGAACTCGGAGATCGGCAACGCCAGGCCGGCGCGCACCTGCACGCGCAGCTCGTGATCGGGCAGCGCGCCGTTCTCGCGGACGTAGTCGCGCAGGGCCTTCGCGGCGAAGACACCCAGGACCAGAACCTTGCTCAGCTCCTGATCGGCCTTGGAGTGCTTGCCCAACACCTCGAACTCGGTGAACTTCGAGCCACGCACAGACAGCGCTGCGCGGCCGAAGATCCGGCGGTCCGACGCCGCCACCAGGGGAGTGGTGAGCGAGCAGTCGATCTGGTTGTAGAAGTCGCCGGCCAGCACGGAGGCCGCATCCGCGTCGGGGAGCGGCACCTTCGGCGAGGTGCGGGAAGTCGAGACGACCGCGCTGGGCAGATCGATCTCGTCGAAAGTCCCCTGCTTCGTGTTCTGGATGACGCCCTTGACGTAGCCGTTGCCGACGTCGATGCCGCCGGTGAGAGTGATGATGTCGTTGCTGTTGGCGCTCATGAATTCGGTCCCTCGGTGTCTGTGTTGTCTGCCTGGAAAATGAAATTCACCGCGTCACTCAGCGCCGAGTACTCGCCATGATTTCGTCGATGGATGCCTGCTTCGGCGGCTCCGGCGGTGCGCTGGGGGCGCTTGCCGCGGGCTCCTCGGCCGTCTCAACCGGTGCGGGAACCGGCTCGGGCTGGGCTACCGGCGCTGGTGCTGTCTTCTCGACGACGGCGTCGGCCTGGTCGGTGACCACGGGCTGCGGCTGCGGCTGAACCGGCCTGGCGGCCGGACGGCGATCGGTTGTGGCCTCGTCGTCCTCGTGCTGCCCGGTGCTCTCCAGCGGCGGCCGACCACGACGCGGCAGCTGCTCGACGGGCTTGTAGTAGACGTCGACGTACCCGTCGCGCTGAATGGACTCCCGAATGAGCAGTCGCAGCGACTGCGAGATGTTCTCCTGCTGATCGAGCCACTCGATCACCGAGGTGTCGGCAGCGGGCACGGTCCAGCGGATCTTGCGAGGTTCACCCGACTGATTCGCCATTGCACTCACCTCGCTCTGCCACTCGCTCCTGCACTTCATCCGGTAGTTCGCCGGATGTCTCTCGCTCTGTCACATGGACTCACCGCCCTTCGCGTTTCCTCTCGAATGCGAATCAACGCGAGTCCACCCTAGTGTCCCTATCGAGTCCCGTGCAAGTCCCATTCGATACGCGAGTAAGGTGCCAGTAGTGTCCCTATCGAGTGCTGGCGGGGACACCTACGGGACGCCGCAGTGCCCCCGCCTGGGGCGGCCGCACGCAAGCCGCCGAAGCCATGCGCTTCTGCGCCCCATCCGCGACACCATGGGTGCTCACGCTGGACGCCTCCGAGGCGCCCGCCGTACCGACAGTGATCCAAGAAGGCCGCATTGGAGTACCTGCGGCGTCCCATTGGCGTCCCGTCTGTGTCTCTTGGGAGACGTCACCCGGCACCCCTGCACGGGAGAGTCCTCAAAGAGCACCGGGGGCGACGCCGGAGCAGCACAGCCGGAGCGCGGGAGAAACGCCAAGGGGACACGCGCGGGACTCTGAGAAGCTCCACGGATCCAGTCGGCGTCTTATCGGCGTCCCTGTCGCGTCTCGGGAGTGTCCCGATGAATCACCTCAGAGACGCGGGGGAGACGCCGTTTCACGACTGTGCCATGGGGCTGGGAAACCTGACTGCACCCCTTGCTGAAGCCCGCCGGGGGGCTTCGGCGAACCAGCCGCAGACAGCCGGCGGAGCGAGATCAGCGCAGCCGCCGGCGAGCCGTCGGCACGGTGCTAGCGCAGTGCTGGTGCGAGGGTCGGTACAGGAGCGTCATCGGGCCGTCATGGTGGATCACCGATGGAACTCCTGCTGCCTGCTTCAATATGCCGTCCACGACGAGCGGCTCCCGCCGTCGGGCAGGACGAATCCCGTCCGACGGCGGCCGGCTTCCAAGCGCCGGATGCAGGGCGAAGCGCCGTTGCCCGGCTACTCAGCTTGTTCCGGCACGGCCTGCCGGTGGTCGTCGCTCCAGCAACGGCCGTTCCACCCGTCCCTGTGCAGTGCCTCGCCGCGCCGGACGTGTCCCGGCTCCTCGCTGCACTGCACCCACCCGTAGCTCTCCGGGTCGGCGTCGAAGAACATCGCCGAACATGCATCCGCTACAGGTTCAGGAGTTGGGCCGTACAGTCCCAACCGCTCCAGCAGGCCGTCCGCGAGCCTCTCCGCTGCCTCCTCATCCAGCTCTGTGGCAGCTGTGATCAGCTCCACGAACTGCCCGTATCTCCCTTCCGGCGTGATGGTTGGCAGAGACGTCTTCGGCGGGATCATCAAGTCCTCCAACATCAAATCGAGTAAGCCCCTTCTCTCTTCAGGCGCGGCATGGACCGAAACCGGCAATAAATCTTGAAAAGGTGACGCGCATCACACCAATGTGGAAGTGCCCCTCACGGCTTCAGCCGCTCGTGAGCCACCGATTCGTCGGTACGGCGCAGAGGTGAGCAGAGGGAGAAGGAGCGAAGGGGAAGCAGCCCCTGGAGGAAGATGACAACGGCCCGATGGCGCTGGAGTTGCTCGCTGTGCCCGATGGGCAGCTGGTCCCAGCGGTCGGGCCTCTCTTCTTCCGATACGTCCACGGGGGACGCCCCGGGCTCGCCGCGCAAGCGCGAGACGGAGCACAGCCCGGGGCCGGAACGTGCGTCGTCGACAGAGTGCAGAACGCCCGCCTCGGACGCGGTGCCTAAAGTGCTGGCACGCTGCCGCGGCAGCACCGGAGCGAGGTGAATCCACGTTGCTACAGCCAGCACAACGCGACGGGGTAAGGCCGGCTGCGCCGCCGCGGCGAGCGGTGGAGCAGAGCGTTATCCACAGCCGGAGCGACGGTGTCGCGAGAGGACGGATCCGCTCCGCGGCGAAGGCTGTGCCGCCGACGGCAGCAGGGTGATGAACCGGGGCTGCGCCCCGTCAGGAGCAGACCCGTACCCCCGCCTCGCTCGTGCCTCACGAGGACGGATCAACATGGGGGTACGGCCGTATCACGGACGTCGAAACAGCAGTACACCCAAAAGGCCGATGACCAGGCGAAACGGCCAGACCCGTACCCCCGCTACGCGGAAGAAGGGGAGGGGTACGGGTCAAGAGGGTACGGACCGTTTCCCCTGATGTTCCAGGCTTCCGCTAACGCTCCAGCCGTGGAACAGCGAGGACGACGACAAGGAAGCAAAGGGCATAAGGGAACCTGATAACACGTGTCCTGCGGACCCTCGCTTCGCTCGGCCTCTCCGCTGCGCTCCGAGGACGTGTTAGTCGGCATAGCCGACGGGTTCCACCGCTCGCTTCGCTCGCCGGTCCGTCGGTCGCTGGCGCTCCCTCCGGCGATGCCCAGCGCTGCGCTTGAGAGACGAAACCCCACCACTGCCCCGCTGCAGTTGTCCACAGATGTGGACAGCGGCAAAGGGTGCAGCAGTGGTGGATCGCCTGGCGCTGCGCGCCTGGCTCAGGCGAGAAGTGACGACCCGTGCGACGGCTCGCGACGCGATCCATCCGGGAGCAGATCGCGCCAGCAAGATTTTCCGAGTCGTCAGCCAGCAAAGCTGGCACGGGAGCTGGGTCGAACATCGCGATCACACGGACCCCACCTGGGTCCGCACTCGATGGTCGCCACACGCACCCGAGTCCACGAAGAGGCGCCACCCGGACGCAGTCCCAGCCCGAAATCTCGCCCTACGACACCGGAGCCCGCTACGAGCCGAAGTTGTGGCAACCGAACAGCGAAGCCGTCGCCGAGGTGATGCGCTCCGGCGAAGCCGGGGACATCGGCAACGTCGACTTCACCAACGGCGAGAACGGCACGGTCGTCACCGTGCACGTCTCCCGCAGCGATGACGGGATGTACACCGTCCACCTCATGCCAATGTGTGATGACGATCAGATCCGCGTCGAGCTCCACCGGGAGAAGGACCTGGCCGTCATCGAGCCCAGTACCAGTCGGCCGGTATGAGCCAGCGACATGCAGGCCGCCGCGCCTGTCCAGACATCGTGGCCACAGCTCTCGACTCCAGCTGTGGAGACCGCCGAGTCATAAGGAGAGGAGACTCGAATGATTGCTGAAATGATTCCAGAATCGTTCTCGCACGTCGTCCTCGTCACCGGTTCCCGCAGCTGGAACGACGAGCAGAGCATGCGCTCGGCGTTCGACGACGCCTGGCGCGACTGGGGTCCCAAGAACGTCACCCGGCCGGTGCTCCTCTCCGGGCATTGCCCCGAGGGTGCCGACGCTATGGCCGAGCGCCTGTGGCGGGCCGCCGGCTTCGAGATCATCACCTTCCCTGCCGACTGGTCGGCTCATGGGAAGCGGGCCGGCTTTCAGCGCAACCAGGAGATGGTCGACGCCGCCCAGGTCTTCCGCGAGGCCGGGGCTCAGGTGCTGTGCACGGCCTTCCTCGACCTCTGCCGGAAGTCCGGATGCCCGCAGCGAGACCAGGAGCAGCTCATGCCGCATAAGCCGGGGCACTTCTCGCACGGCACGATCCACTGCAGGTCTCGCGCGCGAGCCGCGGGGATCGAGACGGCCACCGTGCTCCATCCGTCGCTGTCGCCGTTCTGATGACGCACGAAGGGCCCTGCAGTGTGTTGCAGGGCCCTTCAGAGACGGATGGGAGGAGTCGGCCGGGAGGCGAACACCAGGCTCAGCGCTACTTGCTCCGATCGATGTCGTGTGCCTCGTCATAGGCCTTCATGACTGCCTTCGGGATGCGTCCCCGTTCCGCGAACTCATAGCCCTCCTTCTTGGCCCACTCGCGGATCTTGTCGCGCTCCTCGGCAGTCGTCTCGGGTACGACTCGCTTCTTGACTGGCGTTGTCTTCCCAGCTTTCCGGCCGGCCTTCAGGTACGGCTTCAGCGCTTCCTCAAGCTTCTTCTGCTCCTCAGCTGTGAGATCGATTTCGTACCAGGTGTCACCCAAGCCGAACATCTGTGTAGCCGCATCCGGCTTACCACTGAGATCCGACTCGACAATGCTTCGAATGGCCATACCAGCGAGAGTAGCCGATACGCAAGGACCTTGGAAAGTCTGTCGCGGTCATTCGCGATAAGTGTGCCATTGAGGGCCCGAATAAGACTCAGAATTACTGCGAAAAGAGCAGAGGGCGTGAATGTCACTGCTAAAATCACAGTGTCGCGAGGGGGTCTCGTACCCCGTTCCCCACCGACCAAGACCCCGATCGAGAGGCCTCCACCATGTCCACGCTCCACACCGTCGACGACCATTCGCTCACCGACGAGGACACCGACCTCTTCGAGCTGCTGTGCCAGCGCAGGGGGTGGTCGGATCAGTACCTGAAGGAGATCGAGTCCACCGAGCACGACGAGCTCCTGGACCTGGCCGAGATGGTCGAGGCCCTTCATGACACCCGGACCACGGGCAAGAAGATCACCATCGCCCCCGACTTCGACATGGACGGCATCTCCTCCGGAGTCCTCGGCTACGCCGGCCTGTCCGAGCTCGGCTTCGACGTCGAGCTGCACCTGCCCGACTACCGCCGCGGCCACGAGCTCACGCCCGAGGACATCGCCGAGATCCACGCAAAGTGGCCCGACACGCGGGTCCTGCTCACCTGCGACGGGGGAGTGAACTCCCACCGCGGTATCGCCGCCGCGCGTGCCCTGGGCTGGACGACGCTGGTGACCGATCACCACGAGGAGCTCGCGCCGGGCTCGACCGCGGACATCACCGTCAACCCGTGCCGGATCGACGAGACCTACGCCCACACCGGGATCTGCGGTGCCCACGTGCTCTACCAGGTGATCGAGGCCTACGCCCGCGTGCACCGGCCCGAGAAGCTCTGGGAGATCCACCTGCTGCGCCTGTTCGCCGGCCTCGGCACCGTCTCCGACGTCATGCCCGTGCTTTACGAGAACCGTCAGCTGGTGCGCGATGCGATCTCGATTGCCCGCCTGCTGCGCGTCGCCGCGCCGAAGACGATCCCCAATCCCTGGGGTGGGTTCGACGCCGATCCCGATGCCATCGACATCGAGCAGTCGATCCTGATGCAACTGCTGCGCACCGAGCCGCACCACCCGGTCTTCCTCCGGGCCTTCGAGGGCTTCGCGATCATGCTCAAGGCCCTCGCGCAGATCGGCAAGATCCGAGACGTCGACGACCTCGACGAGGGCCTCTTCGGCTTCTACCTCGCCCCGGCGATGAACAGCCCGCGCCGCACGGGGGCCCCGCTTGAGCCGTGCTTCGCGGTGTTCACGGCCGCCGGTGCTGACGTCAAGCTCAAGGTCGCCCACCAGGTGATCGAGAGCAACGAGCTGCGCAAGCAGCTGGTCATCGAGCACATGGAAGAACTCACCACCGGGGACCAGCCGTTGGCCCCGTGGGTGTACTTCTCGGACGCCTACCCGGGCATGTACGGGCTCCTGGCCAACCGGATGATGGAACTCAACGGTCACCCGGTCGTCGTCGTCAACCGACCCGTCAGTCCCGACGATTTCGTCAGCGGCTCCGGTCGCGCGCCGGGCTGGTTCGACATCATCACCAGCCTGGAACCGCACGACGGACTCAGCGCCATCGGACACCAGCAGGCCTGCGGCGTCCGCGTCGCGAAAGCCGAGAAGCTCGGCGACCTCGTCGCCGTGCTGCAGGAAGCCACCCAGGTCGCCCTGCTCGCCGTCAGCACCGACGGACCGAACGGTGATCTCGTGCTCGGCCCGGACGCCGACTGCGACGCCGGCCTCGAGGACCTGCAGCCGTTGTTCGAGCTGGTGCGCCGGACCGAGGGGCTCAAGCCCTTCGGGCACGGCTTCACCGCTCCGGTCATCGAGATCGCGATCGAGCCCCTGGGACTGCGCGTGGACCGGATCGGATCCGAATCACAGCACCTGCGTCTGGTCACCCGGTCCGGCCTGTCCTGCCTGTGGTGGAACGTCGCCGAGGAGAAGTTCGACATGCTCCGGGGCCTCGTGCAGCGCGCCAGCCGCACCGAGCTCGGGACGCTGCGCTTCACGGCGACGCTGCAGCTGAACACCTTCCGCGGCGACACCCGCGTCCAGGCCGTCATCAACGAGCAGATCACCACGGCGGCTTGAGCCCCGTAGAGGAGGAGACCTTGACGACGTCACCGATCACCTCGCGTCTGCTCGGCATCGGGTGGTGCGTCCTCGTGCCGTTCGCCCCCGTCGCGGTCTACCTCAGCCTCGGCACCTTCGCAGTCCGCCTCATCGGAGAGCCGATCGTTGCGACCACCGTCCTGAGCATGCTCGTCGTCGTCCTGGTCGGTTCGATGAGGATCCAGCGGCCTCGATGGCTCGCGCATGCGCCGGGGCCGCGGCCGAGGCCGGAGATCCCACGCTTCGGGTGGACCGTCCTCGGCTGCGCGGTCCTGGCCTTCCTCGCCGGCCAGTCGCTGGCCTTGTGGATCTACGTCACGGTCGGATCCGCCGGCTTCGACGCCTCGAACCAGACCAGGCACGCGGCTGGAGCCCTGGCGCCCCTGTTGCTCACCCTGGTCGCGGCTCCCGCAGGGGAGGAGACCCTGTTCCGAGGGCTGATCTACCCGTTGCTGCGCAAGCGGGTGAGCATCCTCGTCTCAACGCTGGTCACCGCCGCGGTGTTCGGCCTGGTGCACGGCAACGCCGTGCAGTTCGCCTCGACCCTGCCGCTGGCGGTGCTCCTGGCCCTGGTCTACGAACGCACGCGCGTGCTGTGGCCCTGCGTGCTCCTGCACCTGGGCTTCAACCTCGCCGCGGCTCTCGTCCCGGCGCAGGCGCTCGGCGCTCTGGCGAACCCCGTCTCCGCGGTGTTCCTGTGCCTGGCCTTTGCTGGTTGTGCCTTAGGGCTCTACCGGCGGGTCGCCGGCGGGACAGCGCCCCGCCCCCTCCAGGGCGCGGGGGACGAGTACGCGATGCAGTGATCGAGGTACTCAGCCTCTTCTGAAAAACGATGGTGCCCTCCCTGCGGGACCCGGCGGCCTTTCAGCCGCCGGGCCCGCGTGCGGAGGGCCTGCTCCTGGTGACCGGGGTGCTCCGGTCACCGGGGGTGTGACTGAAAGTAACTATTCAGTCATACTCATCAGGAGAGGAGAGGATCTCATCATGGCTATCGTCAGCACCTGCACGTACGACTCACGAGGAAAGCTCGTCCGTCCCGACACGCTCGACATCAGCCGTGCGAAGATCCGTCTGGACCTCGACACTGGTGAGAAGCCCACCTTCGACCGCGGTCACACGCACGTCTTCGTCGTCTCCGACATGGGCGTCACGGCCGAACAGGCCTGTGAGCGCGTGAACTCGAGGCTGCGCCGGTTCTTCGATCGCGCTGAGGCCGTTCGCGGCTTCCGCAAGATCACGATGAAGAAGAACCAGAGCAAGAACCGGCTCAACCTCAACACCACGATTTCCTACGAGATCCTCTACGTCGTCGAAGCAGACGAGCGATCCCGTAGCCGCAGTCCCGAGTCCCCCAATGCGGGACACCAGCGAGGCTGAAGCACGGTCACCCCTGGGTGATTCGCGCCATCCACGCCTCGCACTCATCAGCACATGCAAAGAGGCCGGAGAGCTCCCTTCCCACGGGGATGCTCTCCGGCCTCTCTGTTTCCACGTTCCAGTGCAACATCGATCACCTGGCGTCAACGATAGCAGCTGTCGTGCATCACTCGCAATGAGCAGCGAATGTCAGTCAAATACCCTCTCGCTTCCAGTAGAGCCTCATGGACGAACGACTCGGACAGAGTTCTGACTCGCGCTCGGAGGACGCGTCAGGAGCCTTCTGCGAGCCTCAGGACGCCGAGGATGTTCCATGCGGCTTCCAGTCCCGCTGAGGCTCGGCCGCGCCGCCTGGAAGCCGCACGGCGGCTCGGCGTGGAAGTCCGCCTCGACTTGGTTGCCAGAAGGCTGAGCGCATCGAGGTGCCAGATGTACCACGAGACGTGGTACACCCTGAAAACCGCCTCTGAACTGGGCAAACACCTGTACCGCGAGGCTCTTTCCCGCATCGGGTGTACCACGTGGGATCGCCGACGTGGTACGACGTTTTGCCTGGTCAGTCAGTGTTTCCCGCCCATGTACCACGAGTACCACGTCTTTTTGACCGTTTACATAGAGGGCGCGTTCGGGAGCGATCCAGGCGGCTCCAGCCCCAGCTCGCCAGTCTGCTCTCTTATCCCCCCTGCGCGTGTATCTAGTCTCTATTTCCTGGTACAAGTGGTACAGGGGGTATGTAAGCCTCGCATGACCTGGGCAAACACCTGTACCACGTAGAAAATGCCACATGGTACAGCTTGCTCTCGGACTCCCGGATTTCTCGCTCTGACCTGGGAAAACAGGTGTACCACGTCAAGTGGTACACGCCTCACATACCCTTAGAGGGTATGTGGCTCTCGGGATCCCCCTGGAGAGCGTCCGGTCGATGCTCTGGTGGCAGCTGGCCCGGCCGGTCAGAAGAACTCCTCCGGACCTCGACCGCGGGCCGGGCGGCTCACGCCGCCCGCGGGCGCGTGGTCGAGCACGAGAAGCCAGCGACTCCGTGGGGCATGTGCCCGACTGAGTCACTGGTTCTCACGTCCCACCCGGGCTTGCGACGCGTGTGGCATGGGCGTGACGGTCGCGCTCTCTCCGGGCCCTGTCAGTGGCCCTTTTGGGCTTCCATTGACTGTCATTCAGTGCATCACTTGACTCTCTTGTCGACTGGTAGTCCAATCGTTGCAAAAGAGCACTCGGATGGCGTAGGGTCAAGATCGCGTTCCATTCGATTACGAGTCCAATCGGCTTCCCACTCATCGCCGGCAGGAACTCGATCACGATCGAGAAAGCAGCAACATGACGCCTCCTGATGCCCTCATGTCCGTACCTGCCGCCGGTTCCAACGCCGGACCGCGCACCAACCCCGTCGCCGACGTCCTGGCCAGCGTCATGGGGTACTTCTCGACCCGCGACGACATGGCTCCGCAGAACGAGATCGTCACCTACGTCACCGCCGCCTACCTCGACCAGATCGACCCGACCGATCCTCCGACGCCTCGCGTGCTGGAGAAGGAGCTGCTGGCGATCGTGGGCGGCGTCATCAAGGCCGAGAATTTCAAGGCGGCCGCGGCCGCCGAGAAGTACCCCCTGCCGAGATATCTGACGTACTGGCAGGTCGCGCAGATCCTCCTGCGTCTGCACCACGTCATCCGGATCGCGCCCAACGCCAAGGACACCGACCGCGAGTACGACCTGCTGGCGATGTACCAGGCCGCGGGCCGCGCGCGTGGGACGTACACCACCAGCGAGGACGACATCCGCACCACGGCGCGCATGTACAACACCCAGCTGACCCTCAAGGAGTTCGCCGAGGTCCTGGCCGTTTTGCGCGAGGACAGCCCGCGCCGGCACCAGAGCACGAACCGCGACTTCATCGCAGCGCGCAACGGCATCGTCTTCTACGGTACCGAGCCGCTGGACGTCACGATCTTCGGCAAGGACTTCCACTTCGAGCCCAAGCAGGTCCACCCCTTCAACCCCGCCATCGTGCTGCTGACCAAGAACGACGTCGACTACGTCGACGACGCCCCGCAGGAGGTCATCACGCACCCTGAGGACGGAGATTGGGAAGTCGTCGCCTGGATCGAAGAGCTCTTCGACCAGCCCGGTGACGAGGGCCTCGCCGACCTGATCTGGGAGATCATCGGCGCGATCATCCGGCCGCACGTGCGCTGGGGCAAGACCGCCTGGTTCTACTCCGAGCAGGGCAACAACGGTAAGGGCACGCTCTGCGCGCTCATGCGCAACCTCGTCGGCAGCGGCGCGCATACCTCGATTCCGCTCTCGGACTTCGGCAAGGACTTCGCGCTCGAACCGCTGGTGCGCGCCAACGCGATCATCGTCGACGAGAACGATGTCGGCACCTTCATCGACAAGGCGGCCAACCTGAAGGCGATCGTGACCAACGACGTCATCCAGATCAACCGCAAGTACCGGATGCCGATCGCCTACCAGTTCTTCGGCTTCATGGTCCAGTGCCTGAACGAGTTCCCGCGTGTGAAGGACAAGTCCGAGTCGTTCTACCGCCGGCAGCTCTTCGTGCCCTTCACCAAGAGCTTCACCGGAGCCGAGAAGAAGTACATCAAGGACGACTACCTCCAGCGCCGCGAGGTTCTGGAGTACGTCTTCTGGTACGCGATCAACCGTGCCGGCGCGTCATCTCCGGGTGACTACTACCAGCTCTCAGAGCCGGTGGCCACCAAGGAAGTCCTGGCCGTGTACAAGTAGGTCAACGACCCCGTGCGCGCCTTCTGGGAAGAGTTCCGCGGGCGGCTGGTCTGGGACCTGGCACCGTTCACGTTTCTCTACGACCTGTACAAGGCCTGGTTCGCCGACGTCTCGCCGTCGGGCTCGCCGGTGAGCAACAAGCAGTTCATCACCGACCTCGTGGCGATCGTCCGGCCGGATGCCCTGTGGCACTGCCCGGACAAGAACCGAAAGATCCGGCCCGGCCAGATGATGAGCGACCCCGAGGTGCTCATCGCAGAGTACGAGCTGAAGAAGTGGATGCACCCGAGCTACACCGGCAGCGACCCGAAGAAGAAATCCCAGCCGACGCTGCAGGCCAACTACCGCGGACTGCTCCGGCACACGGGCGCATCCGCCTCGACCGGCGACACCACTGACGAACAGGACTGATGCAGCCGTGGTCAAAACTGCCGGCGCACTCGGCGAACTCACCCAGGCCGTACTCGAACTCGCCCGCGGCCAGGGCCGCCTGATCACGGCGATGTCCGACGACGCGCGCGAGCAGCGGATCACCAACCTCATCGTCCGCCCGCAGATCACGGCAGACCCCGTGGAGAAGGCCCGGTGCATGGATGCCCTGCACCGGCGCTCTCCTCACGACTCCTTCTGAGGCCACGCGCGCCTCCTCCCAGACGCCGGCCGTGATGGTCGGACCGACGAAAGGAGACCCCCATCATGACCACACAGCGAACACCCGTCACGGCCTCGAAGGCGCGCTTCACCTTCTACGACATCGAGTCGTTGCCGGACGTCTTCACTCTGTGCGCCTACACCCCGCGGCCCGGCAGAGCCGTCGACGACCTGGAGATCTTCTTCCTCGCCGACAACCAGCAGCTCTCCGACACCGTGGACCCGCAGGCACTCTATGAAGCCGTGGTGCGCTCCAACCCGGGCCTGCCCGCGGTGAGCGTCCAGCTGTGGAACCTGCGCGGCGAGCGGGGCAACCTCCGCCTCGCCGAGCTGATGGGCCTCTCGAACGCGGACCAGGTCAACGACCGCAGCGAGGTCTCGTCCTATCCGGCGAGCCTGCGCCCGGTCTGCGACACGGATCCCGAGTACGACCCGCTGAAGCACCCGTTCCTGGCCGGGTACAACTCGCTGAACTACGACATGACCATGCTCGCGCTGTACCTGATGGAGACCTTCCCGGCTCCGCACTCCGGTCGTCTTGTCCAGCCGACCACCGCGCGCGAGATGCGCGAGCACAACGACAAGCTGTTCAACGAGCACATCGAGTACATGCCCGGCTACCTCGGCTGGGACGGCCCGGCCGCCAAGATCCGCCGCGCCATGATGCACTCGGGCCGGCACCTGGACGTCGCCCGTCTCAACGAGTTGCAGACCAAGGTGAGTCTCAAGCGCCTGCTCGGGATGCTCGGCCGCCAGATCAAGGAGTCCGAAAAGCTCAGCCACGACACCTCGATCGCCGCGATCGAGGATCTCTACGAGCTGCTGGCCTACAACGTCTCCGACTGCCTGGGCCTGGCCCAGCTCTTCCAGCACCCGGCCTACGCCAGCAACTTCGACCTCAAGGCCGGCCTGCTGGCGCAGTACTCCGAGACCGTCTACGCCAAGAACGGCTCGGTGCGCCGGGACCGCCTGACCATCGACTCGTCCTCGGCGAAGTTCGTCGGCCGCATCCTCGCGCCGTACACCTCGTTGAACGACATCGAGGCCGTGTCGTTCCTCTATCCGGCCAAGGAGGTGGCCGAGGAGCAGGGCATCTCCCAGGTCAACGTTCTCGACGAGTGCGTGCGCTTCTTCGAGGACAACGTGGCCCCCGACCCTGCCAAGGACCCAGCCGCGACGCCGGCACAGGCGAAGGCGCACCGCCAGTTCATACAGGTCGTCAATTACTACCGCTCGATCGAGGGACAGAACTTCAACGACTCCGAGGAGTACCGCGACCTGTTCGACCTCCCGGCCAAGTCCTTGCGCGAGCTGCCGAAGACACCGAACAACGTGCCCTACTTCCACCGTGACGCCTCTCCGTCGTCGTGCTTCGCCACGTTCAGCACCGGCGGCATCCACGGAGCCGAGGCAGACATGACAGTCTTCGACGCCGACTCCTTCGAACACCGGGAACAGGCAGCCATGATCGGCCTCGCCAAGCTCTTCTACCCGGACGCGAAGGACTTCGTCGCCGAGGCCAAGCGCCAGCACAACCTGCTCGCGCTGCCCGACGGCACGACCGTCGACAAGCGGCTCGTGCTGCTGGGCTCGGACCCGAAAAAGGTGAAGTACCGCAAGCCGAAAAGGGACGACCCGGACCAGGCCGAGCAGCTCGCGCGTGCGCAGGCCCAAGTGCCGGATCCAGCCCAGCTGCTGGACACTCAGCGCCCGGACACCGAGGCGATGCACGTGCGCCTGGCCGACGGGACCGTGCTCGACGGCAAGATCGTCCTGGCCGTCACCTCGGCGGTCAAGGCCGTCTATCGCGATGAGCCGGCGAAGAAGGCCCCCACGCTGTTCACTGCGAAGGCCGACAAATCCACCAAGCTGCACCCGAAGTTCGCACGGACCTCGGCAGGCCTCGTCATCCACGAGGACTTCACGAGCTACTACCCGAACCTGCTGCGCAACATGAGGGCGTTCTACAACCCCGAGCTGGGCGAGGACCGCTACACGACGATCTTCTTCGAGAAGGAGCGCCTGGGCTTCGAGATGAAGAAGCCGGGGATCTCCGCCGAGGAGAAGGCCCGGCTCACGACCTTGCGCAACGGCACGAAGCTGATCCTCAACTCGGCCTCTGGAGCTGCTGACGCCGCGCACCGGACCCCGATCAGGATGAACAACCGCACCATCTCGATGCGGATCATCGGCCAGCTGTTCAGCTGGCGGATCGGGCAGGCCCAGACGCTGGCCGGCGCGCGGATCATCTCGACGAACACCGACGGCCTCTACTCCGTCGTCGGCGGCGAGAATGGTTTCGATGAGACGACCAACAACCGGGTGCTCGCCGAGCAGCAGGCCGCCATCGGTATCGACATCGAACCGGAGCTGATGTTCCTCATCAGCAAGGACTCGAACAACCGGCTCGAGCTGGAGTCGCCCAGAGAGGACCGGAGCGTCGCCGACAGCCCGATCATCACCGCCTCCGGCGGGACGCTGGCTTGCCACGCGGGTCCTACCCCCACGAAGTCGCTGGCCCACCCGGCCGTGATCGACTTCGCCCTGGCCCGCTACCTGCAGGCCGTCGCCAGCAGGGGAGAGGAGGCTCTCGCCGAGCCGTTCGATCCCGTACTGGGCCGCAAGATGATCGAGGAGGCGATCGACCCGGCCGATCCCGTGCGGACGCTGCTGCTGTTCCAGAACGTCCTCGCCGCCTCGCGTGGATCAATCACCTACCCGTTCGCCGCCGACCCGGTTAGCGCCGGGCCCGACCGTGACGACAACGAGGACACCGATGCGCAACTGGTGAACCCACGAGCCCTGCAGATGGTCAACCGGGTCTTCATCGTCCGCGGCGGCACCATCGGTGCCGTGAGCCTGCACAACGCCGGCGCATGGAAAGTGACCCCGGCCAGCCAGAGCAAGCGGCGCGAGTCCGGCAGCGCCGGCGTGCGACGTGACCCGATCGCGCTGGAGATCCTGCGCCACCACGGGTGGGCGAAGAACCGCAGCGAGGCCAGCACCTCCGACGGCCTCACGCTGCTGCCCGATGACCAGGACGTCGTGATCCGCCGGATCAACGGCATCGACCCGTGCTGGTCGGTGGTCGTCGTCAATGACGACCTCCGCACGCTGCCGGCCTCCCGAGTCGAGCCGCTCATCGGGGCGCTCGACCTCGACATTTACACCCGGGTGCTCGACGAGACGTTCACCAAGAACTGGAAGAACGCCGCCTGATCAGCTCCCCGCACCACCATCGGACCGCACGGTGCCGGGCCGTGTCGACACGACGCTGCTGGCCGAGCGCCTGGGTCGCGGGAGGATCCGGCG
>CBFHCJ010000044.1:0-19034 GCA_965654005.1 uncultured Streptomyces sp.
GTCGACCGCTGACGATACGGTTGTGGTGGCGCAAGGGAAGCTCTGCCTCTGAGACCGCTGTCGGCGCACGACGGTAATCCGCTGGGCTGCCTCGTCGCCACGACCAGGAACGTGTGCCAGGCTGCACCATCGGCGGGCCAGTTGGTGGGGAGGCGACATCGTTACTCCCCTAGCACCAGCCGCTCCAGCGCCGCCCGCGCCCGCGCGTCGGACTGTGCACGGGCCGCGACCGCGACCGCGAGCTCCCTCACCCACTCGTCGAGGGCCAACGGGCGCCGCGAGAGCACCACTCCGCGGACCTCCTTGCACACCTCGCCCTTGGGATGCGTGCCCGCCAGGTCGAGCACGAGACGCTGCTCGCCGAGGAAGACCTCGACCCGCTCGACACGGCCGGCGCGCCCCGCGAGCCGGTCGGCCATGCCCCGTTTGCGCTCGACGGCGACGGAACCCGGCGGCAGCGCGTCCGCAAGTGTCCCGGTGAGCACCTGCGCGTAGACATCCAGGTCGGCGGCGTCCCTGCGCAGCGCGGCCGTCAGCAGGTCGATGGAGTCCGGTTCCCCGTTGAAATCGAACGGGACAGGCTCGTGTGGCGAGGTCATCGCGGGGCCTCTCGTGGTGTGCGGTTGATCCGAGTCTGCTGGGCCGGGCGCTCAGCCGTCCAGACTGAGCACCATCGTCGGGCGCTCGATGACGTGGTCCTCGCGTAGGGGCCGCACGGCCGTGCCGATGGCGAAGAACTCGGTGGTGTGACCGCCCCAGCGGTGGTTGTGCGCATTGAGCTGAACGCCGACGACGCCCTCTGCCCGCAGCTCCTCCGCCTCGTGCTGCATCCGTGCCATCGCCAGCTCCCGCGCGTCGTACAGCGCCTGCGTGAACTGCTCGATCTCCACGTTCTTGCCGATGTTGGAGAACATCTGTCCCATCCGTTGGTGCGCGATGTGGTAAACGCAGGTGCCCATCACCATGCCCAGCGGGGCGTAGCCGGCGCGGATGAGCGTCCAGAAGTCCTGGCCGTTGAGGTCCGAGGTGAACGGCTGGCCCTTGAGGTTGCGCCAGCTGCCGCTGTTGCTGCCCGGCGCCGGGTGATCGGCCTTGACGGCGGTACCGATCGCTATGAACTCCGCGATGTCGCTGCCGAATTCACGGGCCTCGACGCTCAGCCGCACGCCGACGATGCCGTCCGCGCCCAGCTGGGCCGCCTCCGCCTCCATGCGGGTCATCGCCAGCTCACGGGCGTGGTACATCGCCTGGCTGAGCGTCGTCAGCTCCTGGTTCTTGCCCCAGCGGCCCAGTTGGATGCCCACATGGTAGATCGAGCTGCCCAGTACGAGGCCGATGGGCCGGAATCCCGCCTCGCGCACCAGCAGGAACTCATTGACCGACAGGTCGCTGGTGAAGATCGAACCCGGCTTGCCCGGCTGCAGCTCGGCCAGCCGCCGCATGGCATCGGCCGGCACGCCCTGGGCGGACATGCCGTCAGGAGTGCCGTCGGCGGGGTTGAAGACAGTCATGAACGGGTTCCCCTCATCGCATATCGGTGGCGGTGCGGCGCATGGTCCGCCGGCGTCGTTCCGGGTCGAGTGGCATCACGGTGAGTGTGCGGGGCGGCTCTCCGCGTGCCGTGAAGCGGGCGACGGTGGTACCCAGCAGCGTCGCCTCAGCCACGTGGTCCTTCTGGTCGTCGTTGTTCCTACGCATGCACGACTCGCCCCAGACGCGCAGGCGACCCGCGGAGAGGATCACGCCGTCGCCGCCCCGCCGCCCCGTCTGCGCCCGCAGGTGCGCACGGGCGTCGGAGCGCACCGCCTGCACGAGCTCGCTCCAGCCGCTGACCTCGGTGTTGCTCCAGGAGCGCGTCTGTGCGCGGGTGCGGTAGTCGTCGTGGCGTACGCCGACGGACATCCCGTACAGCAGCTCCACCGGAACCCATCCTGCGGTCATCAGCTTCGCGAACCCCTGGCCGTCGAGGTGGCAGGTGAACGGCTGCGGCGCCCGTACCGTCCCGGCCGCGCGCACCGCGGTCCCGATCACCTTGAACTCCAGGCAGTTGGGCTGCGCCACGAAGGGCGCCACGGTCAACTGTGCCGCGACGACACCGTCCCCGCCGAGAGCCGAGCACTCGGCGGTCATCCGGTCGAGGGCCGAGCGACGCGCCCGGTCGAGCACCTCGACAAGCCCGGCGGACGGGGCGCCGCGTCCGGAGAGGGCTATGGGCGCCGGGGCGCTGCTGAAGGCGTACTGTATGCCCTCGTAAAGACAGTCGTGATAGCCCCAGTACCGGCCACTGCGGCCCACGTGGTAAACGGCCGAGCCCATGACCTGGCCCACCGGCTCGAACCCCACGGCGCGCAGCGCGGCGAACTCACCGGTGCACAGCGCTGAGGACCACGTCCCGCTGCTGCGCACCTCCGCAATGCGCGCGGCTGCCGCCGGGGGCAGCCCATCCCCCGTCCAATCCCCGCTCATGGACACCAACTTCCCGCTTCACGCCTACCCAAGGGCACAGCGGCTCGAGTCTATGCCCGGCCGCCCGGGGCACCCAGCCGGACCCCACGCCGCTCGCGAAGCCGATCGCCACCGTAGACCGCTACACCTACGAAGGACTCACCACCGGGCGCGTCACTCTGCCGGGCCGCAGCGTGCACGCCGGGGTGTGGTTCAGACTGCTGCGCTGCTTGCTGGATGAAGTCGGCCTCTCCCTGAGCGGCCGAACCAGCCACGGCCGGGCCACCCTGGAACAGGTCTGGCAAGCCGCTGAGCGTGAAGAGCGCGCCGGGCTGACCACCTGGCGTCCCTACGAGCACCTTGTCGTCGAGTCCAGTGGACCAGTCCTCGACCAGCAGCGGGTGGCGGACCTCGCACAGCCCTTCCGCCGCCTTGGCGCCGACCGGACCGGCACCGGTCGGGGCAGCGGCCTCGGCCTCTCCATCGTCGCGGCCATCACCGAGGCCCATCACGGCACCCTGGACCTGCGCGCCCGTCCCGACGGCGGCCTGCGCGTCAACATCACCCTCCCCCGCCCAGGCGACAGGGCGACAAAAAGCCCCAACACGGGCACGGACGCGGCGCGTTGAGAGTCCTGGTGGTCGAGGACGCCCGCCCTCTCGCCGAGGTCGTCGCCGAAGGACTGCGCGACCAGGACATGGCCGTGGACGTGGCCCACGACGGGCTCGACGCCGCAGCCAAGCTGGACGTCAACGCGTACCCGGGCGTACCCGATCTTGATCGCGGTGCGGGCGAGCGGACAAGAAGTCCGGCAAGGACGGACTCCGTCCCGAACCGAAGGCATGCCACGCGTCCTCGACGCGGGCGGCACGCTCGTCGTCCCCTCGCTCGACCGCTACGGCCGCAGCTCCAGGACCTCATCGACATGGTCGGCGAGCTACGCGAACGCGGCATCGGCTTCACCTCGCTGCACGAGAACCTGGACACCACCACTCCCGGCGGTCGGCTCGTCTTCCATGTCTTCGCCGCACTCGCGGAGTTCATCCGCGAACTCATCGTCATCGGCACCAAGGAGGGCCTGGCCTCCGCCCGCGCCCGCGGCCGGGTCGGCGGACGCCCCAGCGTCGCCCCACATGGTGGGTAGCGCTGCGACGGCGGCGAGTCGAGGAGGCACTGCAACGCCGTGGACACACGGTGCCCGAACGGTGCCTGCCCGCCCGCGCCACCACCATGGGTGATCGGTTCCGGCTTGTCGGATGACGCGCGCCGTGAGTTCCACCGCCAGCTCTCCACCCGGCTGATCCGAAACGTGTTCAGGCACCGCGCGGTGAAGCAGGAAGCCATGGAATCCGAACCGGAGCCCGTGCCGCGTAGGCACAGCACCGGACCGGAGGCTATCCTCGGGCTTCAGCGCGAGGAGCAGGTCAATCCAACGAGTCAGCCACGCCGCGTTCCAGTGTGGAGGCGACCTCGGCACGGCGGGCGATGTCGACCAGGGCTTGGGCCATCATCGACGCCGGGTCCCGCCTGGCCACCACCAGGCCCATGCGTTCGGTATGAGTCGGCTCCACCAGAGGAACGGCACGCATCCCCGTCGGCACTCCAAAGACGTGCAGCCAGGGGTGCGGCACGATGCTCGCCCAGCGGCCCGTTCTCACGTGGGCGAACAAGGAGGCGATCGAGTCGGTCTCGATTCGGGGCCGTACGGGCACTCCGATCTCCTCGAAGACGGCGTCCAGCACACGACGTCCCCGCATGACCGGAACAAGCAGGCACAGCGGCTGCCGTGCGGCCTCCTCCCAGGTTCCTCGGTTCATCTGCTCCGAGACCGGCGTCGGCCCGGTGAGCAGGACGTATCGCTCGCGGTACAGATCGATGAACTCGAACCTCCGGGCGATGTCGGCGCTGAAGTAGGTGATACCGGCGTCGATCTCGTAGCTCTGCAGCTTCTCCGTCACCTCCGTGGCCCGGAGGTCCGTCTGCACCTGGACGGTGGCGAGCGGGTGCCGTGCGCAGAAGGGTTCCGTCAGAAGGGAGACGGCCGTCGCCGCGGTTGGCACGGAGCCGATGCGCAGTTGCCCGCTCAGCCCGCTCCGCAGTGCCGCCACCTCGTCCTGCATCGCGTCCCGGTCGGCGAGGATTCGCTGGGCCCAGACGACGATCCGTTCTCCCTCCGCTGTCAACCCCTCGAATTTCCGGTCCCTGCGGACCAGGGACACGCCGAGTTCCGTTTCGAGTTTCCGCAGTCCCTCGGACAGGGCCGGCTGAGAGACGTAACACGCCTCGGCGGCCCGGGCGAAATGACGTTCACGGGCCAGGGCGACAAGGTATTCGAGTTGGCGTAGCAGCACAGCGCGGGTCTCCTCGACACTCGTCGCGGGCGCCGGTCGGCGGTGGCGCGCGCGTGGTCGGCACAGGCCCCGCCCACCACACGTGATAGGCGGCGGTTATCAATCCATCATAAGAGCCGCTTTGACGCCGCTCGGTGGACGGGGAGAAGGTGCCGAGGCGGCAGAGAGCACATCCCCCACGGCACGGCCACACCAGCGCCAGAGAGAAGTGACCCGAACGATGAGCGCGATCGACGACCCCGGTGACGAGCGCCTGTCCGTCACACCGCCCAAGACCTGGGCGACCGGCATTCCGGCCGTCACACACGCCATCCAGTACTCCCTCGGACAGACCTCGGTGCGCCGTACCGCGCTCACCCTGCTCAACATCAACCAGACCAAGGGTTTCGACTGCCCGGGCTGCGCCTGGCCCGAGCCCGCTCCGGGGCACCGGCACCGCAACGAGTACTGCGAGAACGGCGCCAAGCACATCAACGACGAGGCGACCTCGCGCCGCGTCACAGCCGAGTTCTTCCGCCGGCATCCGATCTCCGAGCTCGGCCGGAAGTCCGACTACTGGCTCAACCAGCAGGGCCGGCTCACCGAACCCATGGTCAAGCGGCCCGGCTCCGACCACTACGAGCCGATCGGCTGGGACGAGGCGCTCGGCCTGCTCGCCTCCGAACTGCGTGCGCTCGACTCGCCGAACGAGGCTCTCTTCTACACCTCCGGCCGAGTGGGCAACGAAGCCGCCTTCCTCCTCCAGCTCTTCGCCCGGGCCTTCGGCACGAACAACCTGCCCGACTGCTCCAACATGTGCCACGAGTCCAGTGGCGCCGCGCTGAACGAGACACTCGGCATCGGCAAGGGCAGTGTGAGCCTGCAGGACCTTTACGACGCCGACCTGGTCTTCGTCGTGGGACAGAACCCGGGGACCAACCACCCGCGCATGCTCTCGGCGCTTGAGGAGACGAAGCGGCGCGGCGGACACGTGGTGGCGGTGAACCCGCTGCCCGAGGCCGGGCTTCTGAGGTTCAAGCACCCGCAGAAGGCGCGCGGGGTCATCGGCCGGGGAACCGCCATCGCCGACCAGTTCCTGCAGATCCGCCCGGGTGGCGACCTCGCCCTGTTCCAGGCGCTCAACCTGTTGCTGCTCCAGGCGGAGGACGAACGGCCGGGAACCGTCCTCGACCACGCCTTCATCGACACCGACACCACCGGTTTCGACTCCTTCGCCGAGCACGCCCGGCAGGTGACCTGGCCGGACATCCTCGCCGCCACCGGGCTGACCCGCGAGGAGATCGAGCGCATCCACGAGCAGGTCCTGAGGAGCGAGAGGGTCATCGTGTGCTGGGCGATGGGACTGACCCAGCACAAACACGGCGTGCCGACCATCCGTGAGGTCGTCAACTTCCTCCTGTTGCGCGGCAACATCGGCAGGCGTGGAGCCGGTGTGTGTCCGGTGCGCGGGCACAGCAACGTCCAGGGCGATCGCACGATGGGCATCTGGGAGCGCATGCCGCAGTCGTTCCTGGACGCGCTGGAGCGGGAGTTCGGATTCACCCCGCCCGCCGAGCACGGCCTGGACTCGGTCGACTCCATCCGCGCGATGCGCGACAGGCGGGCCAAGGTCTTCCTCGGAGTGGCGGGCAACTTCGTACGCGCCACGCCCGACAGCGACGTCACCGAGGAGGCGATGCGGCGCTGCCGGCTCACCGCGCACATCTCGACCAAGCTCAACCGCTCCCACACGGTCTGCGGCGAGACGGCGCTGATCCTGCCGACCCTGGGCCGAAGCGACCGCGACGTCCAGGCCGGCGGCGAACAGTTCGTCACCGTCGAGGACTCCATGAGCGAGGTGCACGCCTCCCGCGGCCGCCTCGCGCCGGCCTCTCCGTACCTGCTGAGCGAGGTGGCGATCATCAGCCGTCTGGCCCGGCGGACCCTCGGTGAGCGGCCGTCCATCCCCTGGGAGGATTTCGAGGCGGACTACGGCACCGTCCGGGACCGGATCGCGCGCGTCGTACCGGGCTTCGAGGACTTCAACGCCCGCGTCACCCGCCCCGGCGGCTTCCGACTGCCGAACCCGGTGAACGAGGGGCGGTACCCCACGCCGAGTGGGAAGGCGGTCTTCACCTGCAACGCCTTCGAGATGCTGCACGCGCCAAAGGGGCATGTGATCCTGCAGACCCTGCGCTCACACGATCAGTGGAACACCATCCCGTACGCCATGAACGACCGTTACCGGGGCATCCACAACGGCCGGAGGGTCGTCCTCGTGAGTCCGGTCGATCTGGAGGCCCTCGGCATCGCCGACGGGAGCGAAGTCGATCTGGTGAGCATCTGGCACGACGGTGTGGAGCGCCGTGCGCCGGGTTTCCGCGTGGTCTCGTACCCCACGCCGCCCGGCTCGGCTGCCGCGTACTACCCGGAGACCAACGTCCTGGTTCCCCTGGACAGCGTCGCCGACATCAGCAACACGCCCACCTCCAAGAGCGTCGTCGTGCGCCTGGAACCGGTGCGGGAGCGGACCGGCGCATGGGCCGGGTGACGGAGCGCCGACGCGTCCTGCGCATCCGGGGCGGGCAGTCCGGGTACCGCCCGGACTCCCTGGTCGTGGAGGAGCCGATGGAGATACGGGTCGGCGGCCGCGCGCTGACCGTGACCATGCGCACGCCGGGTGACGACTTCGACCTGGCGGCCGGATTCCTGGTGAGCGAGGGCGTCGTGCGTGGCGCCGAGGACATCGCCGGCATCCGCTACTGCGCGGGCGCCACCGCGAACGGCGCCAACACCTACAACATCGTCGACGTCGTCCTGGCCCCGGGAGTGACGCCTCCCGATACCTCACTGGAGCGGAACTTCTACACCACGTCCTCGTGCGGCCTGTGCGGCAAGGCCAGCCTCGACGCGGTACACACCGCCGCCGCCTGGAGCGTGGCCGAGGACGGGCTGCGCATCGCGCCCGAGACACTGGCCCGCCTCCCGGAACTGCTGCGCCAGGCGCAGCGAGTGTTCGACGCCACCGGAGGGCTGCACGCCGCCGGACTCTTCACCTCCGAGGGCGAGTTGCTCTGCCTGCGGGAGGACGTCGGCCGGCACAACGCCGTCGACAAAGTCGTCGGTCACGCCCTGCGATCCGGCATGCTGCCGCTGCGCGGCACGGTGCTCGTGGTGAGCGGCCGTGCCTCCTTCGAGCTGGTGCAGAAATCCGTGATGGCCGGCATCCCGCTGCTGGCCGCCGTATCAGCCCCCTCCTCGCTGGCCGTCGACCTCGCTGCGGAGAGGGGCCTGACACTCGTCGGCTTCCTGCGCGGGACCTCCATGAACCTGTACACCGGCCACGAGCGGCTGGGCTCCGACCCCGCCGCGACGCCTGTCACCTCGAACCAATCCGCCGGAACCCACGTGTGACCAGGACCGGTGCGAACGGATCCAGGCAACGACCGGTCGTGGAGTCAGCCCGGGGCGCCGGCCTCCCGCCGCGCTTGCGAAAGGCATGGGTGGGCGGGTGTCGGTGCCCGTCCGTGGCGCGCGTCACTTCAGGCCGATCGCCGCGCAGTCCGCCTCGGCCGACGCGGAGTCGCGTGAGCGGTGGGAGAAGTTGCAGGCCGTTGCGTTGGAGAGGCGGGACTCGTTCCCGGACCACCGCGTCGGTTGAGCACGGGTGGCGGGCTGCTGGTCGTCCGTGGCCGACCGCGTCCACGCGGCGGAGCCGCACTGCTGCCCGGTCTCGCCGGGGCAGCAGGTGTCACGGACGAGTTGAGAGGAGCAGTTCCGGCGTGTCTTCCCATTGGGACTTGGCCTTGGTCACGACAGGGACAGCCCGCAAACATCGCCGTCAAAAGGTTTCGTCGGTCCATTGATCGAGCAGGATGTCGCCCAAGTCCCCCCTGGGTTCTGCGGCCCCGTCGTGGAGGGCCTGTTCGGTCCAGATGACCTTGCCGGCCGGGGGGTAGCGGGTGCCCCAGCGTGCGGCGAACTGGGCCACCAGGAACAGCCCGCGCCCGCCCTCGTCCGTGGCCTTGGCCCGCCGCAGGTGTGGCGAGGTACTGCTGCCGTCGAAGACCTCGCAGATCAGACTGCGATCGCGCAGCAAACGCACACGGATGGGCTCAGTGCCGTAGCGGATGGCGTTGGTGATCAGTTCGCTGAGGATCAGCTCTGTCGTGAAGGCGATCTTCTCCAGTCCCCACGCCTGCAGTTGCCGTCCGCACTCCGCGCGCACCGAAGCGACCGCCGCGGGATCGGAGGGTACGTCCCAGTGGGCGCTCTGTGCGGGGTTCAGCAGATGGGTGCGGGCCACCAGCAGCGCAACATCGTCGCTCGGACGGGTGGGGAGCATGGCGTCGATAACGGCCCGGCAGGTCTCCTCCGGGCTCCGCTCCGGATGACCGGCCAAGGCATCACGGAGGAGGCCGAGACCGATGTCGATGTCGCGGCCGCGTCCCTCGACGAGTCCATCGGTGTAGAGGACCAGGCGACTTCCCTCGGCCAACTGCAGCTCAGCGGTTTCGAAGGGCTCTCCCGTGCCCACGCCCAGGGGCAGGGACGCGGGCACCTCGGGAAAGTCCACAGTGCCGTCGGGGTGGACGAGCGCGGGTCCAGGATGGCCGGCCCTCGCCAGGACGCAGCGGCCGGAGGCGGGGTCGTAGATGGCGTACAGGCAGGTGGCTCCGGTGATGCTCTGAGCGTTGCCCTCGGCGGCTTCATCGGCGTCGATGTGGGTGACGAGTTCGTCGATGCGGCTCAGCAGTTCGTCGGGGGCCAGGTCGAGGGTGGAGAAGTTGTGGACGGCGGTACGCAGGCGGCCCATGGTGGCGGCTGCGTGCAGCCCGTGGCCGACGACATCGCCGACCACCAGGGCGACACGGGCGCCGGGCAGGGGGATGACATCGAACCAGTCGCCCCCGACCCCGGCGTGCGCGGGCAGGTAGCGGTGGGCAACCTCCAAGGCGGACTGCTCGGGCAGGGTCCGGGGCAGCAGGCTGCGCTGCAGGGTCACGGCCATGGCGTGTTCGCGGGTGTACCGGCGGGCATTGTCGATGGACACCGCGGCACGCGCGGACAGCTCCTCCGCGAAGGACACATCGTCCTGCTCGAAAGGGTGGTTCTCCGACCGCCAGAAATTGGCCAGTCCCAGGACCACGCCCCGCGCCTGCAAGGGAACCGTGATCAGCGAGTGCAGGCCGTATTCCAGGACGCTCCGGGCCCGCTCCGGATTCTGCAGCCGCCAGCCGTGCGCGGTGTTCAGGTCGGCCTCCAGCACCGCACGGCCGCTGCGGACAGCCGATGCCTGGGGCGTGGTGGGGGCGAATGTGATGAGTTCCCCGACCGGGTAGAGCGGCGGTTCGCCCCCGGTACTGCGTACGGCCGCACGACGAGTTTCCGTACTTGCCTCTACCGGCTCGTCGCCGCGCAGCACCGGGTCCAGCAGGTCGACGGTGGCCACGTCGGCGAACCGCGGGACGGCCACCTCCGCCAGCTCCTGCGCGGTCCGTACCACATCCAGGGTGGTACCGATTCGTACCCCGGCCTCGTACAGCAGCTTCAGTCGCTCGCGCACCACCTCGGCCTGGCCGGACAGTGCCCGCAGTTCGGTGGTGTCACGCAGCGTCACTACCCTGCTCGGGGATCCACTGGCGCGGTCCGTGGTCCGGACGTTCACCGCCAGCAGTCGGTCCCCCGCCAGGTGCACCTCGTCGGTGGCCATCTGCCCCGAGGCCAGCAGTTCGGCCAGGCTCGCCTCCAGACCAAGGTCGGTCACCCGGCGCAGCTCCGCGGTCGGCGGAAGCTCCAGCAGCCGCCGCGCTTCGTCGTTGGCCAGCAGCAGCCGACCGTCGCCCCCGACGATCAGTACCCCCTCCCTCACGGCGTGCAGCACCGCATCGTGGTGCTCGTACATACGCGTCATCTCGGCCGGGCCCAAACCGTGGGTCTGCCGGCGCAGCCGCCGGCCCACGAGTGCTGAGCTGCCCATGGCAAAGGCCAGCGCGCCGACTCCCAAACCGATGAGGAGCGGCAGCTGGCGCTCGGCCACGCTCTCCACCTCCCCGACCTTGACCCCGGCCCCCACCTGGCCTGCGATCGAACCGTCAGCCCTGACCACCGGAGTCACCGAGATGACAGCCGGACCCACGGCTCCGGAGAAGGTCTCTGTGAAGGTCTCGCCGGCCAGCAACTTCTTGACGATGTCTTCGGGGCCGACGACGGGCTTCCCGATCTGGTCCGGATCGGGGTCGGTGTAGCGAATTCCCTGTCTGCTGGACACGATGATCGCGTCGATGCCGGATTCCTTCCGGGCCTTCTCGGCCCTCGGCTGCAGCACCGCACTCGGGTCGGGGCTGTCCAGCGCTTCCACTACCCCCGGGGATTGCGCGAAGGTCTGGGCGACGGCACGGGTTCGGTTTTCGGCCTCCACCACGCTGTCACGCCGGGTCTGCAACACGAGCGCCACCACGGCTGCGGCGATGAGCAGCACCACCACCGCGACCTGGAAGACGAACACCTGAGCGGCAACGCTGCGCACACCCAGCATCGAGCGCGACCGTCGCACCCGAGGCGGCGGGGCTTGGTGCTCATCCTCATGCCCGGTGCACTGCTCTTGTGCCCGACGGGCACGCTCACGTCGGCCCGTAGGCGCGTGCGCGGCCGGGCACCAAGACCGACCGAAATACCTCATGTCGTCATTTTTACCATCGGGGTTTCTGCCGGTACCAAGAACCGGCGTGGCGCGATTGGGCTTGATCCGCCGTGACGGACATCGAAGATCAAGGGCTTCGCGGAAGAGCTCCCGCACGGCCGAGGCAGCGACCCTGCGCAACCTCATCTTCATCCGGCTCCTCGGTCTCCTCCTGCTGCTCCCCCGCACCGACCAGGCCAGGGACGTCGAGCTGCTCGCGCTCCGGCACGAGAACGCGGTGCTGCGCCGCCAACTCGGCACCCGGCGGCGGCCGAGCCTGGCCCGAGCGCGCCGTGCTCGCCGCCCTCGCCCGACACCTACCGAGCCCCCTGCGCCACCACCGGCTGGTCACCCCCGCCACCCTG
Organism: uncultured Streptomyces sp.; assembly: GCA_965654005.1. Classification (GTDB taxonomy): domain Bacteria; phylum Actinomycetota; class Actinomycetes; order Streptomycetales; family Streptomycetaceae; genus Streptomyces. Next base: position 11,823 of record CBFHCJ010000044.1, read on the forward strand.
CTCACCTGGCACCGCACACTGCTGCGACGGAAGTGGAAACACAAACCCACACATACGGGACGCCCGCCGATCTCCGAGGAGCTCACCAGCTTGATCCTTTGCCTCGCGAGCAGGATTGACCTGGCCCTACTCCTTCGTGGTCATGGATGTCGATACCCGCACCGTGCACGTCCTCGGCGTCACCAAGCACCTGACCGCGTCCTGGGCCACCCAGCTCGCCAGAAACCTTCTGGTCGATCTCGGCGATCAGGCGTCCAACTTCCGATACCTCTTGACGAACCAGCTGCCATACCCTTCCCCGCACAGCACATCCAGCGCCACGACATCCTCGGCGGACTCATCCACGAGTACCGCCACTCAGCGGGACGAACATCCCAACCGGGTCGGCGAACGCCCAGCTCACAGGGCGTACGAGAGTATAGGCACCCCCCAGGGTTCGGGTCAGGGCCGCGCCCACGATCGGCGTCCCGACCGGGCCGGTCCGAGCAGGCCGATCCGAGCAGGCCGATCCGCTCAGCCGAGCTGCTCGGCGGGAGCCAGCAGCGGCACTACCTCGGCCATCTCGTCCTCGGCTTCCTTCAGGCCGTAGCGGGCGTGCAGGCGCCGCAACGGAGCAGGGGCCCACCACGCCGCACGACCGAGCAGCGCCATGGTCGCCGGCACGAGCAGCATACGGACGATGGTCGCGTCGAACAGGACGGCGAGGCTGAGGCCCAAGCCGATCTGGAGCACCGGCGCGTACCCGCCGAGCATGAACGCCGCGAACACCACCAGGATCAGCATGGCCGCGCAGCTGACGATCCGTCCGGTGCGCCGAAGACCGACCACCACGGCCTCTCGGGGATCGCTGCTTTCCAGCCATGCCTCGCGGACCCGGGCCAGGATGAAGATCTCGTAGTCCATCGCGAGGCCGAAGGCGATTCCCACGATCAGCGGCGGGGCGACCAGGTTGAGCGCGCCGAGCCCCTCGGCCCCGAACAGACCGGCTCCGTGACCGTCCTGGAAGACCCAGGTGACCACACCGAGCGAGGCACCGAGGCTGAGCGCGGTGGTGAGGATGGTCTTGATCGGGATGAGCACGGAGCCGGTGAAGGCGAACAGCAGCACAAGCAGGCCACCGCCGACGATCAGCGCCGCCCAGGGCAGGCCAGACGTCAGCATCTCCTGGTAGTCGACCACGTGTGCCGCCGGGCCGGACACCTGCAGGTCGAGGTCGCCACGCTGGGCGCGGATGCTCCGGACCAGGTCCAGGGCGACGGGGCCGTCGCTGGTACCGGAGGGGGTGAGCTTCACCAGGGAACCGCCCGAGGGCGACGGGGTGACTGAGGAGGATTGCACGTTGTGGTTGCGGCGGACGCGCTCGGTGAAGGCGTCGTACTTGGGGCCGTGGCCCTTGACGAGGATCAGGATCGGGTCGGCTTGAGTGCCGGAAGGGAAGTGGTCCGTCAGGGCTTCGTACATCTGCCGGGACTCACTGGACTTGGGCAGGGACCGGGCGTCGCCACTGGAGGACTTCATACCGAATGCCGGCAGGGCCAGTGCGACCAGCACACCTGTGAGAGCCAGCGCGGTGATGACGGGACGGGCCGTCGCGACCCTGGCGATTCGGGCGAAGGTCGAGCCGGCACGCGGGCTCGGGGCCTTGGCGGCGATGCGATGGCCGAAACGGGTGAGCAGCGCGGGCAGCAGGGTAAGGGCTGCGATCATGTCGATGAGCACCACGGCGGCGGTGGCCAGGCCGATGCTGCGCAGGGCAGGGCTGTTGAAGACCGTGAGCCCGGCCAGGCAGACCGCGACCGTCATCGCGGAGAAGGCGACGGTGCGACCGCCGCGGAGGACGGTCCGGCGGACCGCGTCGGCCGGCTCGCCGCCACGGGCCCGCTCCTCGCGGAAGCGGCTGACCATCAGCAGGGCATAGTCGATGGCCAGGCCAAGGCCCAGCATGGTCGTCACTTCGAGGGCGTTGGAGTTCAGGTCGGTCGCGTAGCTGAGCCCGAGCAGCACAAGCAGGCTGCCCGCGATACCGCAGAGGGCGACGGCGAGCGGCAGCAGGGCCGCGGTGACACCGGCGAAGACCAGACCGAGCAGCAGCAGGACCACCGGGAGCGAGTAGAGCTCCGCGTTGGTGACGTCGTTGTTCGCGGCCCGGTTCATCTCTTGGTTGGTCAGCGGGCCACCGCCGACGTGGACCTGGGGCGCCGCGATCGACTTCAGCCGGTTCACGCACTGCTGGATCGCCGTGTCCTCGGCGTTTTTGTCCATGCCGTACGGGAAGTTCACCTGGATGGCCACCGCCTGGCCGTCCGGGGCAGTGGCCTTGGCCGCCTGGTACGGGTCGACGACGTTGCCGACACCGCTGAACTTCCGGATGTCGGCGACGGCTGAGGCGACCTGTTTCCGCAGGGCAGGGGTGTTGGCCGGCTCACCCGTGATCACGGCGGTGATGGTGTCGTCCGGGCGGTAAAGGTCGTCGATGGTCTGACCGGCTCGGTTGGACTCACTCCCCGGAACGGAGCTCACGCCACCGTTCATCCGGTTCATCACTCCGCTGCCGATGAGGATGCCGACCAGCAGGACGGCGAGCCAGGCCAGGATGACGGTGATCGGGCGGCGAACGGACAGATTGCCCAACGACCGGAGAAGTGAGGGCGGGCTGGATGCGCGGGACATGCAGAGGTGCTCCTGGCGTCGATGAGTGGCGACGAAGGCATGTGATCGGTCATCAGAATTACCTCTCACACGGACCCGGCGGATCGCCGGTCAGGGGGATTTCGCCGATTCCCCCGCGGGAGGGACCTCCATGCCGTGGCCGAACGGCACAGTGACCAGCAGACGAGCGGACGGCGCCACGACGTGGGTGCGAACAGCACAACACCGGCGTGCGGCTGGATTCACCGCACGCCGACAAGCCGGGTCAAGGATCGGCGGGCATCCGTCGCTGGGCGGAGACGTAGACCCGGCGACACAGCCGCGGCCACTGCCGGCGCCACTCCCGTAGGAGGGGTGCAGGACTACTCGCAGGAATGAGATGTCAGTCCTCCCCGGGGACCACAGCACCGGCCTCGTATGCGAAGGCAACCGCGTGCACCCGGTCCCGCAAGCCCAACTTACTGAGCAGATTGCTCACATGACTCTTCACAGTGTGGTCGCTTACCTGCAGGTGGGCCGCGATCTCACCATTGGAGAGCCCGCGGGCGATCAACCGGAGGATCTCCTGTTCCCTGGCAGTGAGTATCTCCAGCCGCCGGGCGGCACCCCGAGAAGGGACTATGGCGGTGTCGCCCGTCCCGGGCTTGCGCTTGGAGAACTCGGCGATCAGACGGCGGGTGACCGAAGGTGCCAGAAGCGCCTCGCCGGCCGCGACCATTCGCACCGCGTGGATGAGATCGTCTCGGCGTACGTCCTTCAGCAGGAAGCCGCTGGCCCCTGCGTACAGCGCCTCATAGACGTAGTCGTCGATGTCGAACGTGGTCAGCATGACGACCTTGCAGTCACTCTCCGCGCACACCAGCCGCGCCGCCTCCAGCCCGTCCATGACCGGCATTCGCACGTCCAGCAGCAGGACGTCGGGCCGGTGGAGGCGCACCGCCTCCACCGCCTCTGCACCGTTGGCGACCTCCGCCACCACGTCGATGTCCGGCTGGGCGTCCAGAATCATGCTGAACCCCACCCGCACCAACTCCTGGTCATCCGCGACGACCACGCTGATTCCCACGGCTGTCCCCCTTCCCTGTACCGACTGCTAACGCAACGGCAGTCGCGCGGTAACTGTGAAGCCCCGGCCGTCCACGCCCGGCCCAGTCGTAACGCTGCCGCCGCACGCGGCCGCCCGCTCCCGGATACCGATGAGACCACGGCCGCTCCGGAACCCCAGCGCCGAGCCCAGCGGTCGGCGCGGCCCGCCACCGTCGTCGGCCACCAGCAGGCTCAGCTCATCCGCCTTAAGAGTGAGGCGCACGGTGACCGTCTCCGCCGAGGAGTGCTTCAGGACGTTGGTCAGGGCCTCCTGCGCGATCCGGTAGGCCGCGGCGTCCACGTCAGCGGGCAGCACGGCGGTCAGGTCGTTGTCGAGCAGTTCCACGGCAATGCCCGCCCGCCGGACTCCCTCGATCAGATCGGGCAGCAGCCGCACCCCGGGCTGCGGGGCACGCTCCGGCTCCTGCCCTTCCTCCTTGAGCACCCCAAGCATCCGCCGCAGCTGCGCCATCGCATCGCGCCCGGACTCGGCGATGGCGTCGAACGCCGCGATTGCCCTGTCAGGATTGCTGCGGACAACCACCGGACCGGCCTCTGCCTGAATCACCATCAGCGAGACTGCGTGGGCGAGGATGTCGTGCATGTCGCGGGCGATCCGGGCTCGCTCCTCCAGGACCGCTCGGGCCGCTTCGGTGGCGGCCTGCCGCTCGAGCTGCCGCGAGCGCTCGGCCTCCCGCCTGGCCAGGTCCCGCAGCTCCCGGACCACCGAGCCGAAGATGAAGGAGCCCACGGTGATCAGGACGTTGACCACCATCCCGTTGACCGAGTGGGTGAAGAGGATGTCGGCTACGACCATGGCCGACAGCGCCAGCCAGCGCTGCCACTCCCGGGCCAAAGCCGCCACGGAGTAGACGCTCAGCACCGTGTAGAGCGGAATCAGCGGCTGCGCGGAGTGCGCGGCCAGCGCCATCGACAACGAGGGCGCACCGGACAGCAGGAAGGTGGTGAACGGCAGCCGACGGCGCCAGACGAGTGGAAGGCTGGTGGCGATAGCCAGGACGTAAACCCACCAGTTCCAAAGGACCTCGTCCGCCACCACGAACCACGTCGAGTACGCGGCGGAGATCACGGCGAGCAGAGTGTCCGGTATTCGGGGGTCCACTCCCACGAAGCGACGCTGCAACGAGTCGCCGAACGCCACGGCACGTGCCTGAAGGCTCGACAGGCTCTCCACAGAACCGATCACGTCCCTGTTTTCTCCGTGCAACTGATAGCCCGCCGGACCGCTCAGGGAATCCCGAAGACCTGGACCACCTGCCTGCTCATGCATGCGCGACTGTCACATTACCGGTCTCGACCTTCGCGGTGATCCGGTTCGCGGCGTCAGTGTCCTGAGGCACATCCACGTGCACCGCACCCGTGGTGGAGTGCACGTCCACCGCGTACTTGGTCGAGGTGGGCACGGTGAACGTGACGTCGCCGGTCGACACCTTGGCGTTCACCGCCGTCTGGCTCTTGGCGAAGCCGGCCACGACGTCCCCTGTGTCAGTGGTGAACTGAACCTGTGACGACGGCAGGCCTTCCGCGGCGATCTTGCCAGAGCCGGTGGTCGCCTCGACCGCTCCGGACAGCTGGGAGAGCTTGATGTCCCCGGTGCTGTCGCTGATCTGCACCGCCGTGCCTGCCGGCACCTTCACCGTGTAGTCCACTCCGCACTGTGGATCGTTGCAGCTTTGACTTGCACCTCGGGCTGAAGCCCGAGGATTCTGGCCTTCTCGATCGTTGCTGTGCCGCTACGCGGCACGGGGTTCGGTCGGGAATCCGTGGCTTCCTGTTTCTTCGCGCTGTGCCGGGATCGCTCCTGGTCCTACCGGCGCTCCGCAGGCCGATACCGCCGGTCCGGCGGCTGTCTTCACGTTGATCGCGGCGTTGGTGTCCCGGTCGTGGACGGTACCGCAGGCGGTACAGGTCCATTCCCGGACGTTCAGGGGTTTGGGTCCGTCCTTGACGCCGCAGGTGGAGCAGGTCTGGGAGGTCGGCTCGAACCGGCCGATCTTGACCAGGGTGCGGCCGTACCGTTCTGCTTTGTACGCCGGCATGCTGATGAACGATGACCATCCGGCGTCGTGCACGGACTTGGCCAGCTTCGTGCGGGCCAGTCCCGCCACCGACAGGTCCTCCACGGCGATCCCTTGGTTCTCGGAGATCAGCCTCGCGGAAAGTCGGTGGTGGAACTCGCGGCATGCGTCGGTGACCTTGGCGTGGGCGCGGGCGACCTTGAGGCGGGCCTTGGCCCGGTTCTTGCTTCCCTTCTGTTTGCGGGACAGCTCCTGCTGGGCCTTCTTCAGCTTCCTCTCCGCGCGCCAAAGGAAGCGCGGGGAGTCGATCTTCGTGCCGTCGGACAGGACCGCGAAGTGGGTCAGGCCGAGATCGATGCCGGTGGTCCGGTCGGTTTCGGGCATCCGTGTCGCGTCGGCGGCGGAATCGGTGTGAATGACGAAGGAGGCGAAATACCGCCCGGCCGCGTCCTTGATGACGGTGACGGATGTGGGGGTGGTGGGCAGCGTGCGGGACCACTTCACCTTCACCGCGCCGATCTTCGGCAGGTTCAGACGGCCGCTTTCGGTGATGTTCCAGCGGGCGTTGGCGGTGAACCGGATCGACTGCCGGGCGTCCTTGCGGGACTTGAAGCGCGGCGGTCCGGTCCTGGGGCCCTTGCGGGTGCCCTTGCGGGAGGCGAAGAAGTTGCGGTACGCGGTCTCGGCGTCCCGCAGGGACTGCTGGAGCACCACCCCGGAGACCTCGCCCAGCCAGTACCGTTCCGCTGTCCGTTTGGCCTCGGTGATCAGGCGCGTGGACAGCTCCCCGGCCTTCGGGAACGGCTGCTCGGCCTTACGGGCGTCTTCAGGGGCGTGGACCGCGTCGTTGAACACGACACGGGCGCACCCGAACGCCTTCGCCGACGCGACCTGTTGACCGGCGTCCGGATACAACCTGAAGGAGTACCGGAGCTGCATGACGGCCACGATACATACTTGGGTTATGGCCGAGATGCAGAAGATCAGAACTGGCAGGCACTGTGCTTTCGTGATGCATGTTCACTTGGTTTTCGTGACGAAGTTCCGTCACAAGGTGTTCACCGACGCCCATCTGGTACGAATGGAGGAGATCATGCGGTCGGTGTGTGCGGACTTCGAGTGACGCTGGTGGAGTTCAACGGCGAGGACAACCACGTCCACCTGCTGGTGAACTTCCCGCCCAAGGTCGCCGTCACCAACCTGGTGAACTCCCTCAAGGGCGTCTCGTCCCGTCGGCTGCGCCAGGAATTCCCCGATCTGGTCCGTCACTACTGGCGGGCCGACAAGCTGTGGTCGGGGTCCTACTTCGCCGGAACCGTCGGCGGCGCCCCGCTCTCGGTGGTCAAGCAGTACATCGAGCAGCAGAACCGGCCCGTGTGAGCACAGCCCGGCTTCGCCGGGAGAAGCGATCACGACGCTCCGCGCCGAAGACAGTGAA
>CBFHCJ010000045.1:0-18979 GCA_965654005.1 uncultured Streptomyces sp.
TGGGGCGCGCTCACCACCGCGCTCGCGGCGCACCGCCCGACGCAGATCACCGACTCGTTCCTGGCCCGCGAGGCGACCCGCGCGAATCTCGTACGCAACGGCGTCGACGCGGACGACGCCGTACGGCTGCTGACCACGCAGGACGAGCCGCCGCCCCGTATCGACGTGCTCCTCGTCCGGGTCCCGAAGAGCCTCGCGCTGCTGGAGGACCAACTGCACCGGCTGGCGCCCGGCGTGCACGAGGGGACGGTGGTGATCGGCACGGGGATGGTCAAGGAGATCCACACCTCGACGCTGAAGCTGTTCGAGCGGATCCTCGGCCCGACCCGCACCTCGCTCGCAGAGCAGAAGGCCCGGCTGATCTTCTGCACCCCCGACCCGGGACTCGAACGGGACACCGATCCGTGGCCGCACCGGTATCAACTCCCCGAAGACATCGGTCTGTTGTCCGGCCGTACCGTCACCAACCACGCGGGCGTCTTCTGCGCCGACCACCTCGACATCGGAACCCGGTTCTTCCTGCGGCATCTGCCGCGCAGCCGGGGCGCCGAGCGCGTCGTCGACCTGGGCTGCGGCAACGGAGTCGTGGGGCTGGCCGCCGCGCTGGGCGATCCCCAGGCCGAGGTGCTGTTCGTCGACGAGTCTTACCAGGCGGTGGCTTCGGCGGAGGCGACCTACCGGGACAACGCCGCGGGGACGGCGGAGTTCCGGGTGGGCGACGGCCTCACCGGGGTGCCCGCCGCGAGCGTCGACCTCGTACTCAACAACCCGCCGTTCCACTCCCACCAGGCGACGACGGACGCCACGGCCTGGCGGATGTTCACCGGGGCCCGGCGCGCCCTGCGGCCGGGCGGCGAGCTGTGGGTGATCGGCAACCGCCACCTGGGCTACCACGTGAAGCTGCGCCGCCTCTTCGGCAACAGCGAACTGGTCGCCGGCGACGCGAAGTTCGTGGTTCTGAAAGCCGTCAAGAAATAGCAAGGCCTTCACGGCCTCGTCGAGTGGGCACCACCGTCCTGGAGCCCGGAGACAAGGTGGGCCACCACCGCGGCCATCGCCTCCCCGCCCCGCGCCGAGGTACGTGCGCGAGTCGACCGCCTCGGGATGTACGACCAGGAACTCCCGGATCGCTCCGGTCGGCGCGACGTTCAGGGCGGTCCCGATGTTGACCATCGCGATGCCGCCGCGACCGCCGCCGTCAGCTCGTCGTCGGGCAACCCGGAGGAGCCGTGCAGCACCAGCGGTACGTCGAGCGCGGCCCAGGCCGGCGGCGGCGCGGGTCGCGGCGAGGTTCTCCTCGTCCTCACCGAGCACGCGCATCGGGGCTGAGCTGATGCCCGGCCGCGGGCCCGGGCGAGCGAAGGCCGGCCCACACTCCCCCGCGCAGCCCCCTCCCCCTGCGCCTAAGCTGGGACCCGGGGTGCGCTCGCCGGGTGGTCAGGGAGGCTGCGAATGGCCGAGACGCCGATCGACCAGTACGTCCCCGGGGGCTCCCGGTACCTGCCGATCGCCGAGCATGGCCTGATCGGCGATCTCCGCAGTGTGGCTCTGGTGGGGAGCAACGGCACCATCGACTGGTACTGCTGCTCGGCCTTCGACGCCCCGAGCGTCTTCGCCGCGATCCTGGACGCGGAGCGAGGCGGATCCTTCGAGCTCACCGCGACCGTGCCGGCGCGGACCAAACAGTTCTACTTCCCCGACACCAATGTCCTGATCACGAGGTTCTTCACCGAGGACGGTGTCGGCGAGGTGCAGGACTTCATGCCCATCGGGGCGGGCTCGGTCGAGACCGAGCGCCATCGGCTGATCCGGCGGGTCCTGTGTGTGCGCGGCTCCATCCCGTTCCGGGCTCGGATCGCTCCGCGGTTCGACTACGGCAGGCGGCCGCACACCGTCCGTCTCTTCGACGATGTGGCGGTCTTCGACTCCGGCGCTCTGTCGCTGGCCCTGACCGCCACCACGCCCCTCGAGGGCGACGACGTCGACGTGTGGGCGGACTTCAAACTCTCCGAGGGCGAGTCGGCGGTGTTCGCGTTGGACCAGGTCGGTGCCGAGCTGGCGCCCCGCATGTGCGCACGTGCCGAGGCGGAGAGGCAGTTCGCCACCACGGTGGCGTACTGGCGGCACTGGCTGTCCGCCTCGCGCTACCGTGGCCGGTGGCGCGAGATGGTGCACCGCTCCGCCCTCACCCTGAAGCTGCTCACCTACGCGCCGACCGGCGCGATCATCGCGGCTCCGACGACCAGCCTGCCCGAGCGGCTCGGCGGCGAACGCAACTGGGACTACCGCTACGTCTGGGTTCGCGACGCGGCCTTCTGCGTCTACGCACTGCTGCGGCTGGGCTTCACCGGTGAGGCCGAGGCGTTCATGAAGTTCGTGACCCGGCACATCATCCCGGGCGACGGCGGACCCTCGGGCCCGCTGCAGATCATGTACGGGATCGACGGCCGCACCGACCTGCCCGAGCAGGAACTCGACCATCTGGAGGGCCACCGGGGTTCCGCGCCGGTGCGGATCGGCAACGCCGCAGCCGACCAGCTGCAACTCGACATCTACGGCGCCCTCATCGACTCGATCTACCTCTACGACAAATGGGCGCAGCCCGTCTCCAGCGACCAGTGGGACGACGTCTGCGCGCTGGTGGACTGGGTCTGCGACCACTGGGACCAGCCCGACGAGGGCGTCTGGGAGACCCGCGGCGGCCGCCATAACTTCCTGTACTCGCGGTTGATGTGCTGGGTGGCGATCGAACGTGCCATCCGCATGGCCAACCGTCGCGGCCTGCCCGCCGACCTGCACCGCTGGCAGCAGATCCGGGACACGATCTACCGGCGGATCATGCAACGGGGCTGGTCAGCCACCCGCCGGGCCTTCGTCCAGCACGAGGACGGCGACGTGCTCGACGCGGCGGTGCTCATGATGCCGCTGGCCAAGTTCATCGCCCCCACCGACCCCAAGTGGCTGTCCACGCTCGACGCGCTCACCGAGGACCTGGTGTCCGACTCCCTGGTCTACCGCTACGACCCGCAGGCGAGCCCGGACGGCCTGCGGGGCGACGAGGGAACGTTCTCCATCTGCTCGTTCTGGTACGTCGAGGCACTGGTCCGCGCCGGCCGCCTCGACGAGGCACGGCTCGCCTTCGAGAAGATGCTCACCTACGCCAACCATCTGGGCCTGTACGCGGAGGAGATCAGCCATACCGGCGAACAACAGGGCAACTTCCCTCAGGCGTTCACGCATTTCGCCTTGATCAGCGCGGCGTTCAACCTGGACCGTGCACTGGGCTGACGGAGTGGCCGGGGCGCGGTCAGAACGCTTGGGTCTGCGACTGCGGACAGCCCTTCGGGGGCGAACTTGGTCAGTCGCACCGTCCGGCGTGCTTGACGTCGAGCACGAAGCGTTCCGGGGAGTGCAGTGTGAAGGTGTTGTAGACCGGCTTGGTCTTGAAAGCGGCACCGAGGCTGACCACGCCCTCGAAGTCACCGGTCAGGGCGAGGCCCTTGAGCTTGCAGAGATGGGTCTTGGCCAGCCGGGGCCCCTGGTAGACCGGCTGGCCTGCCTCGTTGTGCGCGGCGGCGGGAGAGAGCTTGATCTCCAGGAAGTACTTCCCGGCGAGCGGGACCTTGTTCCCGGAGCCGTCGTAGCGCAGTTCCCCCTTGACCGGCTTCACGGTGACCGTGGGCATGGTGCCCCGGACGTCGATGACGAGCCGGTCGTAGGAGCTGTGTCCGGCCCATCGGGCGTTGACGACCAGCGCGGTCGCGGGGGCCTGCGGTGCTGCGGACTGCGCCGAAGCGGAGGCGGGAATCGTGGCGCAGACAGCGGCGGTGAGGAGGATGCACGCGACGACGGCCGCGCGGCGTGGACGGTGATGCATGACGCCCCCCGATATCTCCTGTGAGGGAAGGGTGATTTCACTATGGGAGACATGTGAGCGATCCATACAGTTGCATGGCTTACACGACGATTCTCCCCTTTTCTCGGACATCGCGCGCCGCGCGCCGGCCCCCCTGAAACCGCGCCGCGGTGTGAAGGCGACCGCACACGTGCTCTGCGGCATGGCGCCGACCATGACCCGCCGAGTACGGCAGCAGCCGGCTGCGGGCCCTTCCCTTCGACCGCACTCCATCAGGCACACTCGACCCATGGAGACTGCCGAGTTCGTACGAGTCCTGGACCGGGAAGGCCGACTGCTGGCCACGGCGGCCGAGGAGGCGGGTATCGACGCGAAGGTGCCGACCTGCCCGGAGTGGCAGGTACGGGATCTACTGCGGCACACCGGCCTGGTGCACCGCTGGGCGGCGGCGTTCGTCGCCGAGGGGCACACCTCCTACCACCCCGCCGACGACGGGCTGCCGGACCTCGACGGCGCCGAGCTGGTGGCCTGGTTCCGGGAGGGGCACCGGTTTCTCGTCGACACCCTCTCCTCCGCCGCGCCGGATGTACGGTGCTGGCACTTCCTGCCGGCGCCCTCGCCACTCGCCTTCTGGGCCCGGCGGCAGGCGCACGAGACGACCGTGCACCGGATCGACGCCGAGTCGGCGCGCGGCGGTGCGCCCACCGGGATCGGCACGGACTTCGCGGTCGACGGCATCGACGAGTTGCTGCGCGGCTTCCACGCCCGACCCAAGAGCAGAGTCCGCAGCGAGGAGCCGCGCATCCTGCGGGTGCGGGCGACGGACGCGGACGACGCCGTGTGGACCGTACGGCTGTCGGCCGAGCCGCCCGCGACCGAGCGGGACGACACCGGGGAGGCGGACTGCGAAGTGACCGGACCGGCAGCGCAGTTGTATCTGTCGCTGTGGAACCGGCGGCCGTACCCGGACGTGACGGGTGACACCTCGGTCGCCGCCTTGTGGCGCGAGCGGTCCGCGGTCATCTGAAGCTGAGCCGAGGCCGTCCCCGGAGCCGAGTGGGCACCGCCGGTCCCGAACCGGTGCGTGGAGAGCTACGAGGGACGTTCGTTCGGGGGCCTTGGGCGATGCGCTCAGGACGAACGGGGACGCACGTCAGCCCGCGTACTCAGTGCTTCGCCGCCGGTCGTCGACCTCGGCGGCGAACAGCAGCCTCGAGCGCCCAGCCGCGCAGCGCCCGCGGGAGGCCGACCAGGCCGAAGCCCGACTCGGCGGCGCCGACCGCCTCGGGCCCGCCTGCGCGCTGACCTCACCGAGGTGTCCGAAGCCCTCCGGCGCGGGGACGTCACCGCCCGGATCGCCGCCCGGCTGCCGCTCGCAGGCGCCGCCGAGGCCAGGCGGTCAGCAAAATCCGCAACGGCCGCCGGCAAGGTCGTACTGATCCCGCGTCGTACTGATCCCGCAGAGGCCTAGTAGGACTTTGTCGAGTCGCTGTGACCTGCGGAGACATCGGAGGGTCGAGGCGGTCGGTGACGGGCCGTCAGGTCAATTCCCGCTGGTCACAGCACCTCACTGGGGCAGCTTCGACTACGAGTGCCGCCATCCCGTTCGCACCCGACAAAGTCCTACTAGGGGTACACCAGGCCTACACCGTGGGCGAGTTGGGCCACCGCATGTCGAAAGAACCCCTCGCGGTCCTCCACGACCTTGTTGAACTGCCCGAACAGCTCGAACCCGACCAGCCCGTACAGCTGCGCCCAGGCTGCGACCAGGGCCGCGACCGCCTCCGGCGGCAGGTCGGGCGCCAGCGCGGCGGCCATGCGCCGGGCCTCGGGTTCCAGTTCGGCGGGCAGCCGAGTGCGGGCCACGCCGCGCCGCCGGTACGCGTCGCGCACGATGCCGATCAGCAGGGTGCCCACGCGGGCGGCCGCCGGGTTGGTCGTCTCCGGCGCGGAGTACCCGGGCACGGGAGTGCCGTGGATCAGCGCGTACTCGTGCGGATGCGTGAGCGCCCAGCCGCGCACGGCCTCACAGACGGCGACCCAGCGCTGCGCGGGGGCGGCGTCACCGGGCTTGGAGTCCGCGGCCTCGGCCGCCTCGCCGAGCGAGTTGTAGGCGTCGATGATGAGCGCGGTGAGCAGGTCGTCGCGGCTCGGGAAGTAGCGGTAGAGCGCGGAGGAGACCATGCCGAGTTCGCGGGCGACGGCACGCAGCGAGAGTCTGGCGGCGCCCTCCGCGGCGAGTTGTCTGCGCGCCTCGTCCTTGATGGCGGCGGTGACCTCGATACGGGCGCGGGCGCGGGCTCCTCGTGCTGTGCTCATGGAGGCAGTGTTGCATGAGGGCGGAGCAGTGCACACAAAAGAGATCGGCGCTCTGTGGACAGAGCGGTGGTCTTCGGCCGCAGGGGCCCGCATTGCGGAGCGGCGCACTCCAAGCGAAGCGACGCTCAAAATCGAGAGCACCGCGCAATTCCGAGAGCACTGCTCTTGCTTTGGGTCGCCGCTCCCGCACATACTCGACTCGAGCGAGAGCACCGCTCACACGTTCCGCCTCCAGGAGGAGAGCCATGTCCACGCACGTTCAGAAGCCCGGCTGGTTCACCGTCAACGTCTTCAACCGCGCCGTCGCCTGGATGACCCGCCGCGGCATCAGCGTCTGGGGCTCTCGAGTCCTGGCGGTCCGCGGCCGCAAGAGCGGCGAGTGGCGGACCACCCCCGTGAACCTGCTGACCGTGGACGGACAGCAGTACCTCCTCGCCCCCCGCGGCCACGTCCAGTGGACCCACAACATGCGCGCGGCCGGCGGCGGCGAGCTGCACCTCGGTAAGAACGTGGACGTGTTCACGGCGAGCGAGGTCGCCGACGACGACAAGATTCCGCTGCTGCGCGCCTACCTCAAGCGCTGGAAGGCCGAGGTCGGCGTCTTCTTCAACGGTGTCGGCCCCGACTCCCCGGACGAGGACCTGCGTCGCATCGCCCCGGACCACCCGGTCTTCCACGTCACGATCAAGAACTGACCCCGTCGGCCGTGGGCCCCCGGTCCAGGGTGGTCAGGGCGCGCTGGGCGAACGGGTGCGTGCGGACGATGTCCCCCAGAGACGTGGAGCCCTGCGTGATGTCCTTGAACGCCTTCCAGGCGGGGCGGAAACCCGTCAGAGCCACGTGGAACAGACCGGGCCGGCGCTCGAACACCGTCAGCAGCCGCTTGCCGACGCTCATCTCCACACCGAGACCGGCCTTGATCGCGAACGCGTAGTTCAGTGCCTGCCTGCGCGCGTCCACCGCGTCGTGCGCCTCCGCGATCCGCACCGCCCACTCCCCCGCGAGCCGCCCCGACCGCAGTGCGAACGAGATCCCCTCACGGGTCCACGGCTCCAGCAGCCCCGCCGCGTCACCGCACACCAGCACCCGCCCGCGCGACAGCGGCGAGTCGTCGGCACGGCAACGGGTCAAGTGCCCGGAGGAGATGCGCGGCTCGAACCCGGCGAGCCCGAGCCGGGCGACGAGGTCCTCCAAGTACCGCTTGGTCGCGGCGCCTTCCCCGCGCGCGGAGATCACACCGACCGTCAGCGTGTCGCCCTTCGGGAAGACCCAGCCGTAACTGCCGGGCATCGGCCCCCAGTCGATGAGCACCCGCCCCTTCCAGTCCTGGGCGACGGTCTCAGGCACCGGGATCTCCACCTCCAGGCCGAGGTCCACCTGGTCGAGCTTCACCCCGACGTGTGCTCCTATCCGGCTGGCGCTGCCGTCCGCGCCCACGACGGCCCGCGCCAGCAACGTCTCGCCGCCCTGCAGGACGACGGCGACCGTGCGCCGGTCGGGCACCGCCGAACCGTGCTGCTCGACCCGCGAGACCGTCACGCCCGTCCGCAGTTCCGCGCCCGCCTTCTGCGCGTGCTCGACGAGTTGCTGGTCGAACTCGGAGCGGTTGATCAGCCCGAACAGCATGTGCTGGGAGCGACGGGTGCGGGTGAAGCGGCCGTTGTTCGAGAAGGTGACCGCGTGTACGCGGTCACGGAAGGGCAGTTCGAAGCCGGGCGGAAGGGAGTCGCGAGATGGGCCGATGATGCCGCCGCCGCACGTCTTGTAGCGGGGCAGCTCCGCCTTCTCCAGCAACAGCACGCTGCGCCCCGCGACCGCCGCCGCGTAGGCCGCCGAGGCCCCCGCGGGTCCCGCGCCCACCACGACGACGTCCCACACCCGCCGCACGTCGTCCGCCGAAGAGTTCTCGCTGCTCACGATGGTCTACTGCTCCTGATCACGCCGCCTGCCGCACCTGTCTCCCGCATCCTACGGCGGCGCCCCCGGGGACCGCTGTGGGAGGATCGGCAGCGTATGCGCCCCGCACACCGGTACGCACACCCCGCGATCACGCAGAGCCATAAGTACTCACCAGGACAACATCGCACCTACAGGGAGCGTGCCCATGTCGTCGAATCCGGTCGCCGAGACCGTCGCCTCGCTGATGCCCAGGGCGAAGGAGGAGCTCACCGAGCTGGTGGCCTTCAAGTCGGTGGCGGACTTCGGCCAGTTCCCGAAGAGCGAGAGCGAGGGCGCCGCGCGGTGGGTCGCCGACGCGCTGCGCGCCGAGGGCCTCCAGGACGTGGCGCTGCTCGACACCCCGGACGGCACACAGTCGGTGTACGGCTGCCTGCCCGGTCCCGAGGGCGCGAAGACGGTCCTCCTGTACGCGCACTACGACGTGCAGCCGCCGCTCGACGAGGCCGGCTGGACCACGCCTCCCTTCGAGCTGACCGAGCGCGACGGCCGCTGGTACGGCCGCGGGGCCGCCGACTGCAAGGGCGGCGTGATCATGCACCTGCTCGCGCTGCGCGCGCTCAAGGCGAACGGCGGAGTGCCCGTGCACGTCAAGGTGATCGCCGAGGGTTCGGAGGAGCAGGGCACAGGCGGTCTGGAGCGGTACGCCGAGGAGCACCCGGACCTCCTCACGGCCGACGCCGTCGTCATCGGCGACGCGGGCAACTTCCGCGTCGGTCTCCCGACGGTCACTTCCACGCTGCGCGGTATGACGCTCGTCCGGGTCCATGTGGACACGCTCGAAGGCAACCTGCATTCCGGCCAGTTCGGCGGGGCCGCCCCCGACGCGCTGGCCGCGCTGATCCGCGTACTGGACTCGCTGCGGGCCGAGGACGGTACGACGACCGTCGAGGGGCTGTCCACCGAGGCGCGGTGGGACGGGGTCGAGTACGACGAGGAGCAGTTCCGCAAGGATGCCAAGGTGCTGGACGGGGTGGAGCTGATCGGCTCGGGCTCGGTCGCCGACCGCATCTGGGCGCGCCCGGCCGTGACCGTGCTCGGCATCGACTGCCCGCCCGTCGTGGGCGCGACCCCGTCCGTGCAGGCGGGCGCCCGCGCGCTGGTGAGTCTGCGGGTGCCGCCGGGCGTCGACGCCATCGAGGCGACGAAGCTGCTGCAGGCCCACCTGGAGGCGCACACGCCGTGGGGTGCCCGGGTGCGGACGGAGCAGATCGGGCAGGGCCAGGCGTTCCGCGCGGACACCTCCAGCCCGGCGTACGAGGCGATGGCCGAGGCGATGGCGGTCGCGTACCCGGGTCAGGAGATGCAGTACGCGGGCCAGGGCGGTTCCATCCCGCTGTGCAACACCCTCGCGCAGCTCTACCCGAGGGCGGAGATCCTGCTCATCGGTCTGAGCGAGCCGGAGGCCCAGATCCACGCGGTCAACGAGAGCGTGTCCCCGAAGGAACTGGAGCGCCTGTCGGTGGCGGAGGCCCTGTTCCTGCGCAATTACGCGGGGAGCTGAGCGGTTCTGCCCACAGCAGAGGGCCCTCGACTGTCGGCGGGGGCCCTCTCTACTGTCGTCCCATGGACGTCATCGAACTCCTTCCGCGCCTCCACCTCCTGCGCTTCGCGGTGGGCCAGGCTTATCTCTGGTGTGACGAGGACACGTTGACGCTGGTCGACGCCGGCCCGAAGGGCTCCGGTCAGCGGATCGCCGAGGCGATCACGGCCCTCGGCCGGAATCCCTCGGAGGTGCGGCGCGTCGTACTCACCCATTTCCACGAGGACCACGCGGGCGGGGCGGGCGAGTTCGCTGCGCTGAGCGGCGCCGAGGTGCTCGCGCACCCCCTCGACGCGCCGGTCGTCACAGGCCAAGTCCCCGGCCCGTCACCGGTCTTCGAGGAATGGGAACGCCCCCTCCACGCGGTGGCCGCCGAACTCCTGCCACCGGGCGCCCCCGTCCGCCCGGACCGCATCGCCGAAGTGTCCGACGGCGATGTCCTCGACTTCGGCGGTGGCGCCCTGGTCGTCCACGCCCCCGGTCACACGCATGGCAGCATCGCGCTCCATCTCCCGGAGTACGGCGTGCTGTTCACGGGCGACGCGGTCGCGGCCTCCCCCGTCGACGGCACCGTCATGCTCGGTGTGTTCAACGTCGACCGAGCCCGGGCGGTTCGCTCTTTCCACCGCCTCGCGGCGCTCGACCCGGAGGTGGCCTGCTTCGGCCACGGCGATCCGCTGGTCGGGCGAGCCTCGGCGGCGCTTCGGGAATCGGCGGACACGTACGAGGCCCCACGCTGAAGATGGGACCATGTCCCACACCGCGCGCCTCGCCGCCCACAGTGACATCGCCACCGCCCTCGCCCTCGTCAGCGACCATGATCTCGCCCGGCTGGTGGAGTCGGGCGTCCCCCTGGGCGTGGGGATCGGCGGGCGTTCGCTGCTGATCGAGGTGGACGGCAGACAGGTCTTCGTGAAGCGGGTGCCGCTCACCGATGCCGAGCGGCTGCCCGAGAACGTTCGGTCCACCGCGGACCCCTTCCAGCTGCCGCCCTTCTGCCACTACGGCATCGGCGGCCCCGGCTTCGGCGTCTGGCGGGAGTTGGCCGTGCACGCGATGGCCACCAACTGGGTGCTCGGGGGGCATTTCTCCGGCTTCCCGTTGATGCACCACTGGCGGGTGCTCCCCGACACTCTCCAGCCGCTTCATGGGGAACTCGCCGACGTGGAGCGGACCGTCGCCTACTGGGGCGGCGCCCCGCAGGTGCGCGACCGGATCGAGGCCCTGCGCACGGCCTCGGCGAGTGTGGCGCTGTTCCTGGAGTACGTGCCGCACACCCTGCACGACTGGCTCGGCACCCAGCTCACGTCGGGTGACCCCGACGCCGCCTGCGGCCTGGTCGAACGGCAGCTCAGGGACACCGCCGACTTCCTGTGGGCCCGCGGACTCCTGCACTTCGACGCCCACTTCGAGAACATCCTCACCGATGGCCGCCGCCTCTACCTCGCCGACTACGGTCTCGCCCTCTCCTCCCGTTTCCGGCTCGCGGCGGAAGAACGCGACTTCTTCGACCGGCACCAAGGCTACGACCATGCGTACACGGCGGCCTACCTCGTGAACTGGCTGGTGACCGCCCTTTACGGGTACGGCAGGCAGGACCGCGACGCCTTCGTGCGCGCGTGCGCCGAGGGCGCGCCCCCCGACGGCGTTCCGCGCACCGCCGCCGGGATCATCACCCGCTACGCACCGCTCACCGCCGTCCGGGCCGACTTCAGCCGCCGGCTCCAGTTCGAGAGCCGGCGGACCCCGTACCCGTACGAGGCGCTCCGGGGTGTCTACAGCAGTTCGACTCTCTCCGCGTAGTGGCAGGCGACCGGATTCCCGCTGCCCCGGTCGATGAGCTCCGGGACCTGCTCGACGCACGACGTGCGCTCGCTGTCGGTCAGCTGGTTCGCGAACTTGGGGCAGCGGGTGCGGAAGCGGCAGCCGCTCGGCGGGCGGATCGGGCTCGGTACGTCGCCCTGGACCATGATCCGTTTCCGGGCCCGCTCCTTGCGCGGGTCGGGCAGTGGGATCGCCGAGACGAGGGCCTGGGTGTAGGGGTGCGCGGGGCGGGCGAAGAGTTCGCGGGCGGGGGCGATCTCCACCAGGCGTCCCAGGTACATGACGGCGACCCGGCCGGCGACGTGCCGCATCACCGACAGATCGTGGGCCACGAAGAGGAAGGACAGCCCGAGTTCGCTCTGCAGGTCCATGAGCAGGTTGAGGACGCCCGCCTGGATCGAGACGTCCAGCGCGGACACCGGCTCGTCCAGCACGATCACCTTGGGGTGCAGTGCCAACGCCCGTGCGATGCCGATGCGTTGGCGCTGACCGCCGGAGAACTCGTGCGCGTAGCGGTTGCCGTGCTCGGGGTTGAGGCCGACCAGGCGGAGCAGTTCGCGCACCTCGTCGCGGGCGCCGGGGCCGTAGCGGCCGTGGATGCGCAGGGGCTCGGCGACGATCTCGTGCACGGAGATCCGCGGGTCCAGGGAGGCGTACGGGTCCTGGAACACGATCTGCAACTCGCTGCGCAAGGGCCGCATCTGACGTCTGCTCAGGGAGGTCAGTTCACGGCCGCGGTAGCGCACCTGTCCCGCTGTCGCCTTCTCCAGGCCCAGCACCGTACGCGAGATCGTCGTCTTGCCGGAGCCCGACTCCCCCACCAAGCCCAGGGTCTCGTTCTCGAACAGGTCGAAGGAGACCCCGCACACGGCGTGGACGTCGCCCACCCGTCGGCGTATCACCCCGCGGGACATGACCGGGAAGTGCTTGACCAGATCGCGGACCTGGAGAACGGGCTCGCCGGTGCCGCCGTGGCCGGGAAGCGGGGGCAGCGGTGCGGCGGCCTGGACGGGCGCGCTCATACGGAGTCCTCCTCGGGGTTCCCGGTGGATGTCGCGTCGGCGAAGCGAGCGAGGGCGTCGGAGTCGGCGCCGACCGCGTCGAAGACCTGCTCGGCGCCGGTGTCGACGAGTTCCTCGGCGAAGTGACAGGCGCTGAGGTGGCCGTCCTGCCCGGTCGCCCTCAGCGGCGGCTCGTCGCTGTCGCAGACGGCCCGGCGCATCGGACAGCGGGGCGCGAAGGGGCAGCCGGGCGGCAGGTTAAGCAGCGACGGCGGTGATCCGGTGATCGGGGTGAGACGTTCCTCGTCGCGGTCCAGACGGGGCAGAGAGCCGAGCAGGCCGAGGGTGTAGGGCATGCGCGGGGTGTAGAAGATGTCCTCGACCGAGCCCGTCTCCACGATCCGGCCCGCATACATCACCGCGACCCGGTCCGTGTGGCCGGCCACCACGCCCAGATCATGGGTGATGAGGACGAGGGCCGCACCGGTCTCGGCCCGGGCGGTCTCCAGCGCGTCGAGGATCTGCGCCTGCACGGTGACGTCGAGCGCGGTGGTCGGCTCGTCG
Source organism: uncultured Streptomyces sp. (assembly GCA_965654005.1). Taxonomy (GTDB): domain Bacteria; phylum Actinomycetota; class Actinomycetes; order Streptomycetales; family Streptomycetaceae; genus Streptomyces. The sequence continues at coordinate 13,064 of CBFHCJ010000045.1, forward strand.
GCGACGATCACGTCCGGGTCGTTGGCCATGGCGATGGCGATGACGACCCGTTGCCGCATACCGCCCGAGAGTTCGTGCGGGTAACTGTCGACGCGGCGTTCGGGGCTGGGGATGCCGACCGTGCCCAGGAGATCGACGGCGCGCTGCCGGGCGGCACGGTTCTTCAGACCAGGGTTGTGCCGCTGCAGGGTCTCGCTGATCTGATAGCCGATGGTGTAGACGGGGTTGAGGGAGGTCATCGGATCCTGGAAGATCATCGCGATGCCGCTGCCACGGATGTCCGACAGGCGCGCGTCGGACAGACCGAGCAGTTCGGTGCCCTCGAACCGCACCGACCCGCGCACCCGCGCGGTGGCCGGCAGCAGCCCCATCACGGCCATCGCTGTGACGGACTTCCCGGACCCGGACTCGCCGACGATCCCGAGCGATTCGCCCCGGCCGAGGCGGTAGCCGACGCCGCGTACGGCCCGTACGATGCCGTCCTCCGTCGGGAACTCCACGCTCAGTCCGTCGACTTCGAGAACGGCGTCCGTGGCGGCGCTCGCCCGTACGCCCTCATTGCTCGTGGTCGTCACTGTCGCACCCTTTGCTGCCGGGGGTCGAAGGCGTCGCGCAGCCCGTCGCCGATGAAGTTGATGGTGAGGGCGATCGCGATGATGAAGGCGCCGGGGATGTAGAAGAGCCAGGGCCGGGTGTCGACCGCCGTCTGCGCCTGGGAGACCAGCAGCCCCAGGGAGGTGTCGGGCGGCTGGACACCGAAGCCGAGGAAGGACAGCGCGGTCTCGGTGAGGATGCCGGTGGCCACCAGCACGGTCGCGTTGACGATGATGGGGCCGAGGCAGTTCGGCAGCAGATGCCGGAAGATGATCCGCGCGTCGGAGGCGCCGAGCGCCCGGGCCGCCTCCACGAACTCCTTCTCGCGCAGCGACAGCACGGTGGAGCGTACGACCCGGGACACGTACGCCCAGGTCAGCCCGGCGACGACGACCGCGATCCAGTACCAGGAGCCGCCGCTGCGGGAGGAGATGACCAGGGCGATGGCGAACAGCGGCAACGTGAGGACGAGATCGGCGATGCGCATCATGACCGCGTCGACGAAGCCCCGGTAGAAGCCCGCGATGGCTCCCCACACGGCGCCGAGCAGGGTGGATCCGAGCGCGATCAGGATGGCGATCTTGAGCGAGGTCTGGGTTCCGCGCATGACCTGGGCGTAGGCGTCGTACCCGGAGGAGTCGGTGCCGAACGGGTGCTTCCAGGACGGGGCCTGGGAGTTGTCCGGGGTGTACTTCTCATACGAGTAGTGCCACAGGTACGGTCCGATGAACGCCCACAGCACGATCAGCACGAAGACGACCAGGCTGATCATGGCGGCCCGGTGGCGCGCGAAGCGGCGCAGGACCAGCTGGGTCTGGCTGCGCTGCCTGACGGTGAACTCGTGTTCGGCACGCGGCGCTTCGGTGCCCGCGGACCCTGGTGCCTCGATGTCAGTCATAGCGGATCCTCGGGTCGAGTACGGCGTAGAGGAGATCGGCGATGAGGTTGAACCCGATGACGACGACTGCGGAGAGCAGCAACCACGCCATGGTCCGGTAGACGTCGAGGGTCGTGGCCGCCTGGACGAGCATCTCGCCCATGCCGTGCCACTGGAAGATCGTCTCCGTGATCACCGCCCCGCCGAAGATGATCGCGATGTCGAGGGCGGTGACGGTGGCGAGCGGGATGAGGGCGGTGCGCAGGGCGTGTCGGGTCATGACCTTGCCGCGGCGCAGCCCCTTGGCGCGGGCGAGACGGACGTAGTCGCTGTCCATGACCTCGAGCATCGAGGCGCGGGTGTAGCGGGTCCAGGAGGCGAAGGAGACCAGGGCGAGGGTGATGGTGGGCAGGACCAGGTGGCCGACGCGATCGGTGAACTCGTTCCAGGTGGTGTCGACGTCGAGGTACGGCGACTTCTCACCGATCGTGCCGAGGAACTGGCTGCCGGTCTCCTCGTTGAACCAGATCCCTGCCTGCTTGAGCAGGACGGCGAACCAGAACACCGGCATGGCGAGGAACAGGAAACCGAGGAAGGTGATGATGTAGTCGGCGACGGAGTACTGGCGGATCGCGCTGAACACGCCGAACAGCACGGCCAGGAGCAGCGCGATGATCATCGCGGCGGCGACCAGGGTGACGGTGACCCGGAAGCGGGTGAACAGGTCGTGCCCGATGTCCAGGTTGGCTTGTACGGAGGGGCCGAAGTCGCCGTGCAGGACTCCGGTGATCCAGTTCCAGTAGCGCTCGGCCACCGGTTGGTCGGCGTGGATGTGCCGGGCGAAGGCGGCGACGGCCGCCTTGCTCGGGGCGGGCTGCCGTGAGGTGGCGAAGTTGGCGACGGGGTCGCCGGAGTTGACGACGACCAGGAACACGACGAACGTCGAGGCGATCAGTACGGGTATGGAGACGAGGATGCGGCGCACGGTGTAGGCGAGCATGCGGTCTTCTCTCGGATGCCGACGGGGGTGGGATGCCTTCCGCCTGTGGCCCGGCCCCGAAGTTGCCGGGGCCGGGCTCTGGCACGCGGTGGTACGGGGCTACTTCTTCAGGCCCCACTCGGCGGTGTTGTACGGCGGGCCCACGTTCGTGGCGTTGTCCCGCATGTTCACGAACCGGCTCTGCACCGCGAGGAACGTCGGCTTCTGGTAGAGCGGCAGGACGTAGGCGTCCTTCACCATCAGCGCGTCGGCCTCGTTCAGCAGCGTCGCCGCCTTGGCCGCGTCCGTCTCGCCGACGGCCTGGGCGACCAGGGAGTCGACCTTCTTGTTGCTGTATCCGCCGTAGTTGCCGCCGCCTCCGGTAACCCAGTTCTGCTGGGCGATGGAGCTCGGGAACGGGTTGCCGACCCACGCGAAGACGACGATGTCGTACTCGTGCTGGGTGAGCACCGTGCCGAGGTCGGCCGCACCGATCGGCTTGATGGTGACCTTGATGCCGAGGTTCGCCAGGTCGCTCTGGAGGATCTGGCACTCGCTCTGCCGGATCTGGTTGCCGGTGGTGTAGCGGCAGTTGAAGGGGCCGACGGCCTTGCCGTCCGGGGTCTTGAGCGTCTTGCCGATCCCGGTGAACTTGGCGTCCGTCAGGTACTTCTTGGCCTTGGCCAGGTCACCCGAGCCCTGCCCCGTGCCGGTGACGAGGTCCTGGTAACCGGCCTGTCCGGGCACGAAGTTGTGGCTGCCGAGCTGTTTCACCTTCGGGTCGAACTGGCCGACCGTCTTGGAGATGATGTCCTTGACGCTGATGGCCGTGAACATCGCCTGCCGCAGCGCGGTGTACTTGCCGATCACCGGGTTGCGCAGGTTGAGGTCGAAGTGCTCCCACTGCAGCCCGTTGCCGATGGTGTAGGTGACGTTCGGGATGTCCTTGATCTGGTCGACCAGGTCCACCTCGGGCTGCGGGTAGATGCCCTGCACCTCGTTGTTCCGCAGGGCGGTCGGCTCCTGGGTGGCGTCAGTGATCACCTTGAAGATGAGCCGCTGCAGGGTCGGTTTGTGCGCGCCCCACCACTTGGGGTCGGGGACGAACGTGGCGTGGTCGTTGTCCGTCCAGTCCTGCATCTTGTACGGGCCCGCCGTCGCGTACTTGCTCGGCGGGTTCTTCTGGAAGTACTGCCAGCCCTTGGTCATCTGAGCTGCCGTCATATGGGCGGCGTCATCGACCTTGGCGCCGGAGAGCTTCTCGGCGACGTGCGCCGGGTAGAGCGGGTAGCCGCCGCCGAAGAGCGACTTCCAGTCAGAGAAAGGCTTCGCCATGACGATGGTGACCGTCTTGCCACCGTCGGAGCCCGTGACCGATTTGATGCGGTCGTAGCCGGCGGTGCTCTCCGGCAGACACCCCTTGGTCTGCGTGGAGTCACTGGCCGGAGGCGGAGGGCAGTCCTTGCCGTTGTTGGTGCGCCAGTAGTAGATGAAGTCGTCGGCGGTGATCGGCGTGCCGTCGTTCCATGACGCCTTCGGATTGATCTTGTACACGAAGGTCTGCGGACTGGTGCTCGTCTGGGTCGCCGAGGTCACCAGGTCGGTGTTGAGGGCGACGGAGAAGTCGGGCTGGGGTACGAAGACCTGGGGCAGGACGACGCCGAGGGCCTCGCCGTTCTCGAAGGCGTTGCCGTTGGCGTCCTGCACGTTCCACTGCTGGATGTTCTTCTCCAGCACGTAGGTGAACGTCCCGCCGGACTTGGTGGCCCCCGAGTTGCAGGTGTTGGCCTTGCCCTGGGTGCTGCACGACGAGAGCCCGGCCGAGCCGTTCTTGTCGGAACTTCCCGAGCCGCCGCCGCTGCAGGCGGCAAGGACCAGAGTGAGCCCGGCGGCGAGCGTCAGGCCCCGGGTGAGGGCCGATGAGTATGCGCGCATGCCCCTCCTTCGACCGGCGGTGAGTCCGGCTTGTCAGGGCGGCCCCCGCGGCCGCCAGAGAGTTGAGCTGCGCTTACGTTAAGGCGATCAAGTCCTTTGGTACGTTCCCGATTCATATCGGGATGGCGTCAGTTCGGCCTTGCTTCCCTCTCGGAACTGTACGCACCGAGCAAAATCAGCCGGTCACAGAGGTACCAGACGCACCATCAACACCACACGTCACAAGTGACTTTGGGCGCTTTTCAGCCGACCGGCACGCCTGCCTCCAGATACAGCGCCGCACCGCGCTCCCGTGCCCGCAGCGCCCAGCGGAGCCGTTCATAGCGCACGGGGGGGAGGAGTTCGGCCGCTTCCGCCTCGGTGACGAACCGCCAGTCGCGCAACTCGGGCCCGGGGAGCAGGAGACGGCCGGCCTCCGCGCTGTCGAGTCGGCCACCGTCGAAGAGGAGGCGCAGACCGCCGTAGCCGGGCGGCGCGGGCCGCTCCCAGTCGACGACGAGGAGCCGCGGAACCTCGTCGAGCGCGATCCCGGTCTCCTCGGCGACCTCACGCATACCGGCGCGGGCCGGGGCCTCACCCGGCTCGACGACACCGCCGGGGAACTCCCAGCCGGCCTTGTAGGTGGGGTCGACGAGCAGCACGCGGTCCTGCTCGTCGAAGAGGAGCACACCGGCGGCGAGCGTCTCGGAGGTCGGCTCGGGGGTCTGCACGATGTCGCAGAGGGGCGCGTCGCCTTCGCGGACGGCGTCGGCGATCCGCTGGGCGGTCTCGTACGGGGTGAGGGCGCTGCTGTCGACGGGGTACGCGTCGGCGGTGAGCCAGGCCGCGAGGGCGGCGCGGTAAGGCTCTATGTGGTCGTACGACCACTGGCGGATTTGCATCTCGCCCTCGGGGAGGTCCGGCGGGACCTCCCGGCCGGCTATGCGCTCACGCAGGATCGTTTCGGCCGGGGCGAGGAGGACATGGCGTACCGGGATGCGCCGGGAGGCGAGCCCGCCGAAGATCTCGTCGCGGTACTCCTGGCGCAGCAGGGTCATCGGCACCACGAGGACACCGCCGAGCTCGGCGAGCATCGCGGCCGCGGTGTCGATCACGAGCCGTCGCCAGACAGGCAGGTCCTGGAAGTCGCCGACCTCGGCGAGGCGTTTCGGCGGCAGCAGGCGCGTGAGCGCTCCGCCGATGACCTCGGGGTCGAAGAGCGTGCTGTTCGGGATCAGTTCGATCAGTTCCCGTGCGGTGGTGGTCTTCCCCGCACCGAACGCACCGTTGATCCAGACGACGGTCACGGTTCCCCCTCTTCTGTTCGCCCCCTGGGGCTTGCCCGCTCCACACTGCCACGGAAACCCGGCGCTGATGAGGGCGCGTCCCGGCGATCACCGCTCGGGCCGACGGTGCCCTCGGGCCCCACACGCCGCGGCGCCCGTGCCCGCGCGGTCCGGGGGCCCGCGCCCCGACATAGTCGGCCAGTCCGCCGACATCTTCGCCCCCTGCGCCCTGGGCGCGGTCATCAACGACGATACCCTGCCGCGCC